>NZ_BAAFRY010000033.1:0-12665 GCF_045866295.1 Ferrigenium sp. UT5 | reverse complement strand
TTGCACGAAGGACTGTTCGCCGTTCAAGTCGGAGACACTATAAAAATCTCCAAATGCAGCATCAAATAAGGGTTCCAGAGTCATGGGATCGTATTTAACCGGACACTAGTGTTCTCCGCCATGAATGGCATCGTCCGCCGCGACGCGCGCAACACCTTCTCCATGAATGGCAGCACCCGCATATAGCCCAGCGTGGTCTCGGTCGGCATAAAGCGCAGTTGGGTGAGCTTGCCGGTCGCATCATCGATGAACACCAGCAACGTGCAATACTCGCCGCGCCCTTCAAACCAGTCGTGGGGGCTGCCGTCGATCTGGATCATCTCGCCAAACCGGGCTCGCCGCTCGCGCATCGGGTGCGCGCACACCGTACCGCCGCGCTTGGACTTCCAGTAGCCCGCACCGATCATGATCTGACGGGTGCTTTCGACGGACAGATGAAGGCTGTGTAATTCGGCGAGCTTCTCGCAGGCCAAGGTCGGGCCGAAGTCACGGTAATGCGCGCCAATGAGTTCGATGGCCGTGGCTCGGAAGACTTCATCCAGCCGCCGGTTCGAGGCTCTGCCGCGCTTCTTGCTGGTTAATCCGACCCAGCCTTCACGCAGGTAGCACTTGGCCAATCGGCGCACCTGGCGCGGAGTGATGCCCATTCGCCACGCCGCTTCCTGCTGGCTGATTTCGCCCGCTTTCAACCTATCCAATACTTGTGACCGTTTTACTTCTTTCTGGCTCATGAGTTTGTCATTTTAAAAATATCCGCCTCTATTTTTAACAGGGGTGAGTTTAGTCACCAGCGGACATTTCTACTTGGGAGAAAGCGGACATTACTATTTGGGGCTCACATGGATAAATGCCACTCAAGAAAAATACTACCTTGTCACATGGTTCCCCATCGGTATTTCGGGCAAATCAGTGGTTCATCATCGGCATCGGTCGATTCGGACTCATGGCAGGCATAGGCTGCCGCAATGGGTCCGGATGAGACGGCATGTTATTTCTCATCCGATCGGGCATGGGCTGCGCTTCACCGTGCTGGTTCTTGTGATCTTTCCCGTCATGCATAACGCCAGACATGCGGCCAAGCACATCAGGACGTTGCATTATCTCGATATGATTCGCCTGCAAACGACGGCCCGCTTGTATTCGACCTGTTACACGAACCCGTTGCCCCTGGATGAGTTGTTCTATGCCCCCGCCGGCAACGGATGTTGAACTTGAATAATCGATATCGTATCCGCTGATTTTCATCTGCTGTCCTCCCATGCGATCAATAAGCAAGCCTTCGACCACCACCTGCCTGACGTGCCCGGCAAAATACAGGGAAGGGTCATGCTGTGCGCTTTCCGCATTGAACTGCCGCCCATCCCATTTACCTTTGAGCAGAACTTCCGCACCAGCCACCAGCATTGATTCCTTTGCCTGAACCGGTGTGCCTGAAACAACAAAATGCCCGGAGCTATCCCGCGCAACCATGCCAACAATGCTGGCATCCGCCTTGCCATGCGCAATCTCTATGCGTGTGGCGATAATTTCATTATCCGCATTTCTGTAGCCGCTCACCTTAAGCGGCATACCGACGCTTATCTCCTGAACGGCTGCGATACCGCCAAGCAGTGTTGCATCACTCAGCCTGATTTTTTGACCTATAACTTCGACTAAACCGGCACTGGGGTTGATCGAAGTCACCGGCCCTTCGACTGCATTCAGAATGTCAATTTTGTGGGCCAGCAATCGTTTCGGCCCGTCAACAGCGTCGATGGCAATCACCTGCCCCACCGCCAGATTACGAATTCCTGCCGCATTCCCGTTGCTGCTCACCTGCGTTGCATCGTCAAAATCCACTTCCAGACCGTTAATGCAAACACTGGCAAATCCGGTGATGGTTCCAACAATCCCCGTTCCACCTATACCGCCATTGGCTTGTGCGCCCGTACCGCCAATACCACCCTCGCCTGCAACTTGATTGTTAATCAGTGGCATCCCGGTTCCGCCGATTCCGCCTTCTGCTTCGATGCACGCGGCCAACACGATGTGAGGCATGATGATCAAGCACAAACACACCGATCTCAATGCGTGGACAAGGGCATAGCGTAATGGGCTCATTTTGTCGTTTCTCCAGAAGTCGGCTCGCTATAAAAATACACTCCGCAGGTAAAACGCTGATGTGGTGTGGAATCTTGCGCATCTCGTGTCTCCAGACGCATCGCGGAGTGGTTAAGTGTTTTCAGCATATGGGCACTCAACTGCTGTGCCTGTGTGTTCAATTCTTCGATACTGGATTGGGATAATGCATCGTAATAGACGCTGCGCTCCAGCCAAGGCGCGCCATCGCCCACTAGGTTGTGAGTGGCAGCAGCGGCATGATCATGCAGGTTGTGCGCAAAGAAGTAGAGCTTTTCCTCCAGTCCTTCTTTGGGAATAAAGGCTTCTGTACTGAGGACTACACGGTCTTTGTCGTCCAGACTAACGATGCCCAAGCGCAGCCATTCATCAAGCACCACACGCGCCCGGATGTCTTTGCTGCGACTCATCACCAGACGTTCAAATGACACCTCGCCATCGGAACTCGACAGGCGAGGCAACGGGCGCGGGCGCCCATCGGCATCCACAAATGGCGGCTGTTCCAGCCAGGCTGTCACGAGCTGCGCCCCCACGGAAATGACTTCAGGCATGGACATGTCCGCAGCCAATTCCTGATTGCGCAGCCGCCTCACGTCCTTGCGATGCACTCCCGTCAGCAGGCTGATGCGGCTATCCGTCGAAGGCTTTCCATCGAGCCAGAATTCCTTGTCCGCCACCTCGACAAACAAACCCTTGAGCAACTCGGCAATAAACGGATAAGTGATTCCGCTGGCAAGCATGAGTCGCACCAGCGGGCGCATGACCCGCGTGATGGCACGTACCAATACTGGTGACAGACTTGCTTGGCTCATAAGAACAGTGACAACTTAACAAAGTAACGACATTTGATCGCTGCGCATTATATCCCACAAAATACTTGACGTGGGATTTTTTCCCACTCAATATTCGTTCCGTGGAAATTATTTCCACGCAACATAAACTCAAACTTACCTTTAGGAGAAAAGCATGAAACGTAAATCATTGATGGTCGCCGGCATGATGTTCGCTGTATCTACTGTGGCAGTTGCCGCAGGCATGGGCGCCGGTACTGGCAATATGGGTGCAGGCAGCATGGGCGCCGGTGCGGGCACTATGGATGCCGGCTCTATGCGCGGCAGCATGGGCGCTGGCAATGTCGGCGGGGCGGGCATGGGGCATGGCCAGACAGCAGGCACTGCGATGAACCACACTGCTACCAATAAACATCATGCAACACATGGCACACAAAACAAGCCTTCAAATCACAACAACACAGAGCATGGTTCGATGGAAAACGCTCAGCCCGAACAAGCCGCACCGCAGCGCAACTAACTACTCATAGAGCCATCCGACACAGGGTGGCTCTATTTATTGGAGAAACCGAATGAAATATCTGATAAGCCTATTGCTGCTGGTTTCATTTCAAGGCTGCATGTTGATTGGCGAGCATGGAATGCATGGCATGATGAATCATGGCAAGGCGGAAGAAACGAAAGCCACCCCGCCCAGCGGCGAATCGACCAAACCGGTGAGCGAACCAGCACCACACCAAAGTTGATTCGGTATGACACACCAAGAAGCCAACGGCGAAATACCGCCGTGGGCTTCGCTAAAACAAATGATATGGGAACAGTATGCAAAAAATAATCACGTCTGGATGGATCGCGATTGCCGCAATCCTCTCTTTTTCTGCCCATGCCGAAGGCACATTTAATCTTTCGATCGGCTCCGAATACACCAGCGGGAAATATGGGACAGCCACCTCCACCAGTGTCTGGTTCTTTCCTGTCACCACCAGTTATCGGCAAGACAGCACGTCTTTCAGCCTGACCGTCCCCTATGTACGCATTACCGGTGCTGGCGGCGTCATCGGTGCAATTGGAAATCAGTTTCAGATGAATGGCGGCACGAGCGGCGGAACCAACGGTTCGCGCCGCACGACTGCCGGCTTAGGCGATGTTGTGCTGTCCGCCACGCAAAATATCTATACGAACACAGAGCAAGACTGGGCGATCGACTTGGCGGGCAACATCAAGTTCGGCACGGCAGATAGCACTAAAGGTCTGGGAACTGGCAAGAATGACTACTCGGTTCAAGCTGACTTTTCGAAGTATTTTGAAGATACTGATTTGTTCGGCACAATCGGCTGGCGCATGATGGGTGACCCCGCCGGAATCAATTTCAAAAATCCATGGTTCACCTCTGTCGGTGCCGGTTATTCACTCTCGCAAACCACACGGATCGGACTGGCTTACGACTTCCGGCAAAGTTTGATAGACGGCACGGCAAATTTTTCAGAATTGCTCGCCTTCATCAACTACAACCTTTCAGATCAGTCCCGAATCCAGTTGTATTTACTCAAAGGCTACACCGACAATAGCCCTGATCTTGGCATGGGTGCAATGCTGAACTTAAGCTACTAGCCGATTGACTATCACTCTTCACTTTGCCACAATCCGTCCATGTCTCGCCTAACCGGAAAATTCGTTGCTGTTCTGATGCTGCTGTGGCTGCCGATATTCACCGGCAGTGCGCTCGCCGCATCGGTATCAATGCAGTTGCAACGCGGCACCTGCCACGAAGCTGCCGCATCAACGGCAATTTCGCACGCGGATAGCGAACATCATCAGCATCACAGCGAAGCGCCTACCGTAGCCGACCAGCAAGACACCTCATGCAGTGCATGCGGCATCTGCCATCTGGCCTGCACCGGCTATTTGGTCGCCCCCAGCGCGGGAACGACCGCCGAGCAAGCAGCTTCTCTGGAGATCACTCCTTTCTTGGTTGTATTCAGCTCTTTCACTTCCGCCCCGCTCGTTCCGCCTCCTCTCGCTCGCGCCTGACGCGGGGCGAGTCCGTCTGTCGTTTCCATAAGCTGATCTTCGTCCTGCCCTGTCCGCGCCGGTTTGCGCCTGCGCGCTGCATTGGCAGCGTCAGCGCACCCCCTGCCATTCCGCTCGCACGATCCGATTTTTAAGGAGATTAAAGATGAAATTTGCAACCTTCAGCATCGCTGCATTCCTGCTTGCCACTTCCACTGCCGCACTGGCAGTCGATCATATGCAACACATGTCCCAGACCGAGATGCATCAAACCGATGCGCATGTTGCCCAGACCCACAGGGGACATGGGACGGTGAACAAGATCGATCTGCAGCACAACACGGTCAACATGACGCACGGTCCGATCAAGTCGCTCGGTTGGCCCGGCATGACCATGGACTTCAAGGTCAAGGATGCCGCGATCCTGAAAGACCTCAAGCCCGGTCAGAACGTGATGTTCGAAGTGGTCAATGAAGGGCCGCGCAGGTATTTCGTCACGCACATCACACCGCAAAAATAATCGAGACCAGGCTGTGCGGCAGTCGCCAAACCTGGCGGCGGCCGCCTCCGACTGGAGACAACCGAATGACAAACCCGATCAAGAATTTCGCTTTCGCTTTGCTGCTGGCACCTTTGCTGATGCAGACGGCGCAGGCGGAAACGCCCCCCCCGCTGCAACTGGACGAGGCCGTGGCACTCGCACTGGCCGCCAATCCCGGGCTTGCGGCACGGCAGTCGCGCGCCGAGGCGCTGGCGGCTGTGCCCGAACAAGTGGCTACCCTGCCCGATCCGACGCTGTCGCTGAATGCGCTTAGTTTTCCGACCGACACGTTCTCTGGATCGCAAGAGGCAATGACGCAGAGACAGATTGGCATCGGCCTGACGCTGCCCTTTCCCGGCAAGCTGGGTCTGCGCGAACAGGCAGCCGACAGCGAAGCACAGGCGGCCGGGCAGGATGTGCTCGAACAAAGTCAACTGCTGGAACGCAATGTGCGCAGCGCCTGGTGGAGCCTGTTCTATCTCGACCGTGCGCTGGACATCGTGCTGCGCAATCAGGCCTGGATGCGACAACTAAACACCATCGCGGAAACCCGTTACAGCACTGGACTCGGCATGCAGTCCGATGTGCTGCTGGCGCAAGTCGAACTGTCCAAACTGCTGGAGATGGAGCTCAGCCTGCGCGCTTCGCGCCGCAACATGGCGGCACGCATGAATGCCCTGTTGGGACGCCAAGCCTTTACCGCAATCACCTTGCCGGGGCAGGCATCCGAAGCCCTGCCGCCGGTCGCCGCTCGCGAACAACTGATTGCACTGGCGCAGGAAGCGCGCCCGCTGCTCGCCACCCGGCGCAAGCTGCTGGATGCCGCCGAGGCGCGCACCCGTCTGGCGGAAAAAGACTATTACCCCGACCTCAAGCTGGGCCTGGCTTACGGCTTCCGCAGCGGCAACAACCCGACCGGCGGAACCCGCGCCGATCTGGCCAGCGTCACGCTCGGCATCAACCTGCCGCTGTTCGCCGACAGCCGGCAGGGACAGGCGGTCGCCCAGCGCAAGGCCGAAAGGCAGCAACAGGATTACGAACTGCAGGACAGCGTATTGCAGGTGACGGTTCAGATCGAACAGGCGCTGGCGGAATACCAGTCCGCGCGCGAACAGGCCGCACTGTTCAAGGGCGGTCTCATCCCGCAGGCACAGCAGACCGTGTCCGCCATGCGCGCCGCGTATCAGGTGAACAAGGTGGATTTCCTCAATCTGGCGCGCGCGCAAGTCACGCTCTACAACTACGAAACCCAATACTGGAAAACCATCAGCAACGGCTGGCAGGCGCTGGCAAATCTACAAGCGGCGGTCGGTGCACCGCTGCCTGCACCCAAGGAGAACACAGATGAACAATAAGACGATACTCGCCATTGCCATTGGTGGCGCACTGCTGGTCGGCACGGGCGGCGGTTACTGGCTGGCCGGCACACCGCAACAAAACAGCGAATCAAAAAATCCGGCAGCGGGCAACAAACCCCTGTTCTACCGCAACCCGATGAACCCGGCGATCACCTCGCCGATACCGGCGCAGGACGAGATGGGCATGGACTACATCCCGGTGTATGCCGATGATGACGCATCGAAGGAACGCAAGGTCCTGTTCTACCGCAATCCGATGAACCCGGCGATCACCTCGCCAGTACCGGCGCAGGACGAGATGGGCATGGACTACATCCCGGTGTATGCCGAAGAAAAGACTGAATCGCTGCCCGGTACGGTGAGCATCGACCCGGTGATGGTGCAGGACATCGGTGTGCGCACGCGGGCGGTTCAGCGCACCACGCTGTCGCGCAGCATCCGCACCAGCGGCCGCGTCACGGTGGACGAGGAACGCCTGTTGCGCCTGCATCCGAAATACGATGGCTGGGTGGAAAAACTGTTCATCACCAATACCGGCGATGCGGTGAAAAAAGGCGACATGCTGCTCTCCATCTACTCGCCGCAACTGGTGCCCAGCGAGGAAGAATATCTGCTGGCGCTGGACAATGCGGAGAAGCTCAAGGACAGTCCGTTCGCCGATGTGCGCCAGGGCGCGCAGAGTCTGCTTGCCTCGTCCGAACAACGGCTGCGCCTGCTCGATCTGCCGGAACACCAGCTCGAACAGCTCAAGCAGACGCGCGAAGTGTTCAAGGGAGTGCACATCCATTCGCCGATGAGCGGCATCGTGATGAACATCGGCGCACGCGAAGGCCAGCGCATCATGCCGGACACCGAGCTGTATGCAATCGCCGACCTGTCGCAGGTATGGGTGATGGTCGATCTGTATGAGGACGACATGCCCTGGGTGCGCGAAGGCGATCGCGCCCGTTTGCAGGTCGCCGGCATACCCGGTCGCACCTTCAGCGGCACACTCACCCGCATCTATCCCTACCTTGATGCCAAGACGCGCACGGTCAAGGCAAGGCTGGAATTCGCCAACCCCGGATTGCTGCTTAAACCGGACATGTTCGGCCAGGTGGAAGTGCAGGCCGGACGCACGGTCGATGCGCTGACCGTGCCGAGCGAAGCCATCGTGCGCAGCGGGACGCAGGCTCAAGTGTTCGTGCAGCGCGCACCGGGGCGTTTCGAACCACGCACCGTCACACTGGGCGTGGCCGCCAACAGTCAGACGCAGATCGTCAGCGGCGTGAAGGAAGGCGAACAGGTGGTGTCATCAAGCCAGTTCCTGATCGACTCTGAATCGAAGCTGAAGGAAGCCACGGCGAAGATGCTGGAGACCCTGCAACAGCCTGCCAATGAAGTGTCGCCGCACGACACGGGAGCGCCGCAATGATCCGCGCCCTGATCAACCTCTCGATCAAGAACCGTTTCATGGTGCTGATCGCAACGCTGCTCATCTCGTTCGCGGGCTGGCAGGCGATGAAGTCCACGCCGCTGGATGCCATTCCCGACTTGTCCGACGTGCAGGTCATCATTTTCACCGGCTTCCCCGGCCAGGCGCCGCAGGTGGTGGAAGACCAGGTGACCTATCCGCTCACCACGGCGATGCTGTCGGTGCCGAAGACGAAAGTGGTGCGCGGCTATTCATTCTTCGGCTTTTCCATGGTGTACGTGATCTTCGAGGACGGCACCGATATGTACTGGGCGCGCACCCGCGTGCTGGAATATCTGAACTACGCCGCCGACCGCCTGCCCGCCAATGTCGCCCCAAAACTGGGACCGGACGCGACCGGCGTGGGCTGGGTGTATGAGTACGCGCTGGTGGACAAGACCGGCAACCACGACCTGGCGCAACTGCGCTCGATCCAGGACTGGTATTTGCGCTATCCGCTGCAAACGGTGGACGGCGTGGCCGAGGTCGCCTCCATCGGCGGCTACGTCAAGCAGTACCAGGTCGAGGTCAAGCCGGAAGCGCTGCTCGCCTACAACATCCCGCTCGCCCGGGTCAAACAGGCGATCAAGCAGAGCAACAACGATGTGGGCGGACGTCTGGTGGAGATGGGCGAGACCGAATACATGGTACGCGCATCAGGTTATCTCAAGGGATTGCATGACCTTGAAGTCATCCCGGTCGGCGTGGACGCGAACGGCACACCGATCTACCTCAAGCAGCTGGCCAACATCCATCTCGGCCCGGAATTGCGCCGTGGGCTGGCCGAACTCAACGGCGAGGGTGAAGTGGCCGGCGGCGTGGTGGTGATGCGCTATGGTGAAAACGCGCTGGCCACCATCGAACGCGTGCGCGAAAAACTCGAAAATCTCAAAAAAGGATTGCCGCAAGGCGTGGAGATCGTGCCGGTGTATGACCGGGGCAATCTGATCGAACGTGCGGTGGATAATCTCAAGGACAAGCTGATCGAGGAATCCATCGTGGTCGCGCTGATCTGCCTGCTCTTCCTGATGCACGCCAGAAGCGCGCTGGTCGCCATCATCAGCCTGCCGATCGGCATCCTGATCGCGTTCATGATCATGCGCTGGCAGGGATTGTCCGCCAACATCATGTCGCTGGGCGGCATCGCCATCGCCATCGGCGCGATGATAGACGGCGCGATCGTGATGATCGAAAACGCGCACAAGCACCTCGAACATCTCGCCGGGGAGGAAAGAAACAACCTGACCGCGAGATGGGAAGCGATTGCCCGCGCCTCAAAAGAGGTGGGGCCCGCGCTGTTCTTCTCGCTGGTGATCATCACCGTTTCATTCCTGCCGGTATTCACGTTGCAGGCGCAGGAAGGGCGGCTGTTCTCGCCGCTGGCATTCACCAAGACGTATGCGATGGCGGGCGCCGCACTGCTGGCCATCACGCTGGTGCCGGTGCTGATGGGTTTGCTGATCCGCGGCAAGATACCCGGCGAGGAACACAATTTCCTCAACGTCTGGCTGAAACGGTTGCACGGCCCGTTGCTGGGGATCGCCATGCACTGGCGCCGCGCCACCCTCCTGATCGCCGTGCTGCTGCTGGCGGTGACCATCTATCCGGTGATGAAGACCGGCTCGGAATTCATGCCGCCGCTGGATGAAGGCGATGTGTTGTACATGCCGACCACCTATCCCGGCATTTCCATCACCAAAGCGAAGGAGCTGTTGCAACAGACCGACAAGATACTGAAGACGTTTCCCGAAGTGCACCATGTATTCGGCAAGGTCGGTCGCGCCAATTCCGCCACCGACGCGGCGCCGCTGGCTATGATCGAGACCACCATCCGCTTGAAACCGAAAACCGAATGGCCGGATCCGCACAAGACCACCCGGGAATTGATGAGCGAGATGGACAAGGCGATCAAGTTTCCGGGGGTTGCCAACGCCTGGACCTATCCGATCAAGACGCGCATAGACATGCTGTCCACCGGCATCAAGACACCGATCGGCATCAAGGTTTCCGGCCCCGATCTCAACGTGCTGGAAAAGGTGGCCGGCGACATCGAAAAGTCCCTGAAAACCTTGCCGGACACGCTATCGGCTTTCGCCGACAAGGCGGCGGGCGGGTATTACCTGGATTTCGACATCAAGCGCGAAGAAGCGGCACGCTACGGACTGACGGTGGGGGCGGTGCAGGATGTGGTGCAGTCGGCTATTGGCGGCATGAATGTCACCGAAACCGTCGAAGGACTGGAGCGCTATCCGGTGAACCTGCGCTATCCGCGTGAACTGCGCGACAACATCGAAGCGCTGAAGCGCGTGCTGATACCGACGCCGACCGGCGCGCAGATTCCGCTGTCGCTGGTGGCGGATCTGCAACTGCGGCGCGGCCCGCCCTCGGTAAAAACGGAAAATGCCACGCCGAACGCCTGGATCTATGTGGACATCAAAACCAGCGATATCGGCGGTTACGTGGCGGCGGCGAAAAAACAGGTTGAAGACACGGTCAAGATGCCCGCCGGCTATTCGCTGGTCTGGTCCGGCCAGTTCGAATACATGGAACGCGCCGCCGCGCGCCTGAAAGTGGTGGTGCCGTTGACCCTGCTGACCATTTTCCTGCTGCTGTATTTCAACTTCCGCAATCTGACCGCACCTGCCGTGGTGATGATCTCCATCCCGTTCGCGCTGATCGGCGGGTTCTGGCTGATCTGGCTGCTCGGTTACAACATGTCGGTGGCGGTAGCGGTCGGCTTCATCGCGCTGGCCGGCGTATCCGCTGAGATTGGCGTGCTGGTGCTGACCTTCATCGACCAGGCCGTCGCCCGCCGTCGCGCCGAAAAATCGGGTGTGCTGGACGCGGCCGACATCACGGCGGCGGTGCTGGACGGCACCACCCAGCGCGTGCGCCCCATCGCCATGACCGCCACCGCGGTGATCGCCGGGCTGCTGCCGATCATGTGGGGCAGCGGCACCGGGTCGGAAGTCATGCAGCGCATCGCGGCACCGATGATCGGCGGCATGGTGACCTCGACCATTCTTTCTCTGCTGGTGCTGCCGGTCATTTACGGTTCGGTGCTGCTCATGCAGGAAAAACGCAACGCAAAACGAACTACCGCAACGCCATAAAACAGAAAGGAACAACATGAAATCATTCAATCAACTCCTGCTTGCACTAACCCTTACCCTGACGTGGATGGGGGCGGCGCAGGCACTGCCAATCATCACGGTACACAAAAGTCCAACCTGTGGCTGCTGCGAAAAGTATGTGGACTATCTGCGCGAAAACGGTTTTGTGGTGGAGGCAAAAAATGAAACTGATATGAGCGCGATTAAGAAACGCTACGGCATGGCAGATGTTGCGAGTTGCCACACGGCATTGATAGGCGGCTATGTGGTTGAAGGACATGTGCCTGTTGCGGCAATCCGCAAGCTCCTGAAAGAGCAACCCAATATCGTCGGCATCAGCGCGCCCGGTATGCCGATGAATTCACCCGGTATGGGCGAGATGAAAAAAGGAACATTGACCATCTATGCCGTGCCGAAAGACGGAAAACAGCCTTATGTATTTTCAGTTGAGTAATACAACAGCGATGAAAAATACTGCAATTTCAGGAGGCGAGCATGATTGAAATCATTCCCAATTTTCACCCTGTATTGGTGCATTTCCCCATCGCGTTTATCACGTCGGCATTAGCCTTTACTGCCGTCGGTGCGCTTTCGAATAAAAAACCTTACGCTTCGTTGATTTTGATGGCAGGACGGTGGATGTTATGGGGTGCGGTGTTGTTTGCCCTGATGTCTGCCGTATTCGGTTGGTTCGCTTACAACAGTGTTGATCACGATGAGATCAGCCATGCGGCGATGACTGTGCATCGCAACTGGGCACTCGTCACCTTGGCCGTATTGCTGGCACTTTCGGTTTTGGATTTGTGGCGTGGTCGAGCTGAAAAAAAGCAATCGCCAAACTTTCTGATTTTGCTGATGCTGGCATGGCTGTTGATGATGACAACCGCATGGCATGGTGGCGAGCTAGTGTACCGTTATGGCTTAGGCGTGATGTCTTTGCCCAAAACGGCGGGGCATGATCATCCACACGCTCACGGTGACATGCAGATGCCAGATGAAGCCGCACTTCATGAGGGTGGTCATCTGCATGGCCACGATGAATCGGTGCTGGATGAAGCTTCATCCAGTTCAACGCCCGCGACGGCTATCCAAGGCACGACCCCTCAAAAAGTTGGGCATACCCATGCACCAGGAACGCCGCCGCACACGGATTAACTTCATATTTATTTGGGGTCTTCGTGAAAGAGTGTGGGTAAATTTCATGTTTTTTAGAGCCTCGGGAGCATGGACGTGAGTATTTTCAGCCGCAGATATTCTTCATCGCGCAGTCCATACGCACGG
>NZ_BAAFRY010000032.1:0-13086 GCF_045866295.1 Ferrigenium sp. UT5 | reverse complement strand
AACCGGAATATGGGTAAACTGATTTCAAATCGGCACCAAAATATTTGCGCCACAAACCCACCCGTTATTGACCTTCGTGGCGAGAATGACTAATTTAACCGGACACTACTGAAAACCGGTAAATCAAGCCTGCGTTCGCCTAGTGATGTTCTTCAGCCGGTTTCTTCTCCACGTCGCCCACCAGGTGGTAAAGCGGTGCTTTTTCCATGGTGTACTCGCCGGTCTTGGGATCGCGGCGGGACACGGTCAGCACGTGCCAGTTCTTATCATCCAGCTTCAACTTGTCGCCACGGTAGTAGTAACCCGGCCAGCGCGTCTCATCGCGGAACAGCGTATGGTGGAACACGCTTTCGGAAGTCAGGAAACGATGCTTCAGTTCCCACGCGCGCAGCAGTTCATGGATGTCCGAGGCGGCGACTTTTTCTAGATCTTCCCCCAGAGTCGCCATCTTCTTCAGGCCGATGTTGAGCAGCTTGTCGTTGGTCATGTAGTTGACGCCAAAACCCCCGCAGTACTCGTCCATCAGCTTCTGCAGACGATCCAGCCCCTGTCTTGGGTTGATGAAGTTGGGGTTGACGCTGCCGGCCACCACTTCGTTGCTGTAGACGCGATACGTTTCCAGCGGCTTGTAGATCTGCTTCCGGCGACGATCGATCTGCGCGTCGGAAACACGGATGCCTTCCGCCTTGCCATCGTCGATGTATTTGCAGGCAGCCTTGGCAGCCAGACGACCTTCGGTGAAGGAGCCAGACGAGAAGGCGTGCGGCGTGCCGCCTACCGCATCGCCCGCGCCGAACAGACCTTCGATGGTCGTCATGCGGTTGTAACCCCAGAAGTATTCGGGCGGGGAAAGGTCTTCCGGACCGGAACACCATGCCCCGCATCCGGTGGCATGCGAACCCATGACATAAGGTTCGGAGGTGGTCAGTTCGGGGTTCTCGTACTTGGGATCCACGTCGGTGGCGGCCCACAGCACGGCCTGACCGACGGTCATGCCGAGGAAATTGTGCCAGCCGATCTCTTCCAGATGTGGATCCTGGAAGGCTTCCATGGTAACCATGTGGATCGGACCGCGACCGGCGTTCACCTCGTTGATGATCGCGTGGTTGCGCAAACAGGTCGGGATGGGGCGGTGCGTGCGGTGCGACACTTCCGGATCCAGATATTCCTTGCCCACCATCTTTTGCAGGTCGGGGAACCACTTTGATTCGTACTCTTCACCGTAGGCATTCTGGGTGTAGGTCTTGAGGTGCAGGAAGTAGGCACCGACCGGGCCGTAGCCGTCCTTGAAGCGCGCCAGCACGATGCGGTTCTCCATCTGCGTCATCTTGGCACCGGCTTCGATCATCAGACCGTAGGCGGAACCGGAAGACCACGGCGCGTACCAGACGCGGCCCGCACCTTCGCCGACAGAACGCGGCTTGAAGATGTTGGAAGCGCCACCGGCGCCGCAGATCACAGCTTTGGCCTTGAACACGTGGTAGTTGCCGGTGCGGACGTTGAAACCCACGGCACCGGCGACGCGGTTTGTCTTGGCTTCGTCCATCAGCAGGTGGGTCACGCAGATGCGGTTGAACACCTTGTCCGCCGACTTCTTGGCGGCTGTGGCCACGATGGGCTTGTAGGATTCGCCGTGGATCATGATCTGCCAGCGGCCTTCACGCAGGAACGCACCCGTCTTTTCGTTGCGCATGATGGGCAGGCCCCATTCTTCAAAGTTGTGCACGGTGGAGTCCACATGGCGCGCCATGTCGAAGAGCAGGTCTTCGCGCACCATGCCCATCAGGTCGATGCGCGCATAGCGCACGTGATCTTCCGGATTGTTCTCCCCGAAGCGGGTGCCCATGTAGCAGTTGATCGCATACAGGCCTTGGGCGACCGCGCCGGAACGCATGATGTTCGCCTTCTCGGCGATCACGATTTTCTTGTTCTGGCCCCAGTATCTCGCCTCGAATGCCGCGCCCGTACCGCCCAGACCCGCACCGACAACCAGGATGTCGATGTTGTCTTCGATAATTGTCGAGTAGCTCATCAGTATTGCACTCCCTCTTTGATTTCCAAACCATTGGATTGCAGTGTGTGCAGACCACCGTTGTCCATGCGGATGTATTTCGGTTCACTGAACAGCAGTTGGCTGTCGCGCATCTCCTTGCTGGGTGCGGGCACCTGGGCGAGATCGGGTGTCGCCGAGCCCCAGGGCTTGGTGGTGATGGGGGCCAGCAGTTCCATGTCTTTCTTGCCGTTGCGGAACTTGATTCGCCAGGCGATGGTGCCTTTCTCCTCGTCGCGGATCACGCGTACCGAGTGACCCAGCGGCGCGAAGTCGGCATAGCCGCGTACATCGATCGCCTGATGCGGACAGGCTTTCACGCAGGAGTAGCACTCCCAGCACATGTTCGGTTCGATGTTGTAGGCACGGCGCAGCTTTTTATCAATGTGCATGATGTCGGACGGGCAGATGTCAACGCATTCTCCACACCCATCACAACGCGTCATATATACAAAGGTTGGCATAATTTATTCCTCTATTGTTATAGATAATCGAGTCAATTCGGCATTAATAGTGTTTTGCTCTTTCCGCCTTGATGCACAGCCCCATGTTGGGCGGGTTCTTGCCCATGTACATGGGGACGTCCGGAAATCTGCGCTGCACTTCGGGATCGGTCAAATCGTAGTCCGGCGGCAGGTTCTCGCGCCCACCGTCGGCCATGATGATTTTTTTCTGGTAGGCCGCAGCGGGCTTGAAAAACATGTGCGCGAACTTGGACCAGTACACGCCGCCGAACAGCGCGGTGCTGGACAGGATGAACAGGGCGAAGAGCAGGTTCAGTCCTCCGCCGTTGAACGACCAGAGCAATGCAAAAGTCGAAGTGGCCAGCAGCGAGAGAATGAACAAGTCTGCGCGCTCGAAGCGAAACCAGGGCAGGCCTTCCGCAGAGACATCAACGCGGATGGCAAACCAGAACCAGTATCCGCCCACGGCCAGCATCAGCGCGCCGATATGCCATAGCGAGGGCAACAGGGTGGAGGTGGACTCCGGCGAGAAGATCATGATCGCAGTCGTCACGATAAAGATGATGGTTCCCCACATGGTCAGAAAATGGGAAAGCCGGCGTTGCGGATTGCTGAATTCGCCGGCGGTCATGACTTCGTTCACCAGCACGGAAGTGGCAATCACCACTTTCTCACCGCCGCTCACCGAGCGTTTTGCGCTCTTCTGTGCCTTTTTCGCATTCTCGAAAAAGTACTTGGCGCTTTTCTTGTGCATCATGTCGAGCAGGGTTCCGCCCACGACCAGCAGGACCATGACAACGATATACCCCTGCATCATCGCGGGTGATATCACTTCCGAAAGTGTGACAAAGGGGTTGCTCGTGAACATCAGGCTCTCCTTAACTATTGAGTTACAAAATTTTAATCAATCGCTTGGTCGTCGGGGATACAACAGGCTGCCCCCAAAATTCTTTACCCCGCGAACCTACTACCATTACTGCACAAAATCTTGCCGAACAATAAAGGCGGTTGCTAGCGCGCCGAATGCCCGGTAAGTTTTACTTCCACTTTTTCGTTGTCTGCCAGTCCGGCGTAATACGCGCGCAGCACGGTCAGCACTTCGGGACGACTGAACTCGGCCGGAACATCCGCGCCCTCCGACAGCATCTTTCGCAACTTGGTACCGGAAAGCAACAGACGGTGCTCGTCGCCGTGCGGGCAGGTGCGGGCAGAAGCCATGCCGCCGCACTTGTAGCACCAGAAAGTCCAGTCGATCTTGAGCGGCTGGGTCTCCAGCGCACCTTTGGGGATCTGGTCGAAGATGTGGTGCGCGTCAAACGGCCCGTAGTAACTGCCGACGCCGGCATGGTCGCGCCCGACGATGAGATGCGAGCAGCCGTAGTTCTGGCGGAACAGGGCGTGCAGCAAGGCTTCGCGCGGTCCGGCATAGCGCATGTCTAGCGGGTAACCGGCCTGGGCGATGGTCTTGGGCACGAAGTAGTGTTTGGTCAACTCGATGATGGCGTGGGTGCGCACCTCGGCCGGAATGTCGCCCGGCTTCAAATTCCCGAGCAAGGAGTGAATCAGCACGCCGTCGCACACTTCGATGGCAACCTTAGCCAGATATTCGTGCGAGCGGTGCATCGGGTTGCGTGTCTGGAATGCGGCGACCTTGCTCCAGCCGAGTTCGTCGAACAGCGCGCGGGTTTCTTTGGGCGTCATGAACAACGGGCCGTATTTCTGCGGGAAGCCGCCCTGCGACAACACCTTGACCGGGCCGGCGAGGTTCACTTCGCCCTGTTCCATCACCATCTTGACCCCCGGATGTTCGAGGTCGGTCGTGCCGAACACGGTGGCGCATTCATGCGCCTTGTCGATCGAGTATTTCTCGGTGACCATCATCGTGGCCAGGATGCTCTGGTCATCGGGATCGACCAGCGTGATCTCGCTGCCGGTGGGGATTGCGTCTGCTGCGGATTTGTCGGTGGAGAGGGTGATGGGGATGGGCCAGAACAGGCCATTGGTCAGGGTCATGCCGTCGCAGACGCCTTGCCAGTCGGCATGGGTCATGAAACCCTCGAGCGGGGTGAAGCCGCCGATGCCGAGCATGATGAGATCGCCTTTTTCGCGCGAACTGACTGCCACCATGGGGAAAGAGTGCGCCCGCTTGGTTTCCGCAATCAACTCTTCACCAGTGAGCAACAACGGCTTGAGGCTGCCGCCCCCATGGGGGTTGACCAATGCCATACGATCTCCTCGATAAAAACCACGTTTTGACTATGGCGTGCACACTAGAACAAGAGGCTGGCCCACGCGATACCCCTCATGGGTTGAAGGGCGTCCCCCCTAACGGGTTATGCGGTGCTCCCTCATCACGGCTATGGCAGCAGCGGCGCGGGATACGCATACTTGCGCCGTAAAATTCCGAGTAGTTTGGTCGGATTGCAGCGTGTCCATAAAACGATAACCAACCCTAAACTGCCGCTCATGTCATCGACCCCATTGCACGATCCGCTGGCGCCACCGGTCGCGGATGCCACCACCGAAATCAGAACCACCACCTGTTACATGTGTGCCTGCCGCTGCGGCATTCGCGTCCATCTGCGCAACGGCGAGATACGCTATATCGACGGCAACCCGGATCATCCGCTGAACGGCGGTGTGATCTGTGCCAAGGGGTCTTCCGGCATCATGAAGCAGTATTCGCCGGCGCGCCTGACCAAACCGCTGCGGCGCAAGCAGGGCAGCGAACGCGGCGCGGGCGAGTTCGAGGAAATCAGCTGGGAAGAAACCTTTTCCATCCTCACGGAGCGACTGGGCAAGTTGCGCGCGACCGATCCGAAGAAGTTCGCGCTGTTCACCGGACGCGACCAGATGCAGGCGCTGACCGGCATGTTCGCGCGCCAGTTCGGCACGCCCAACTACGCGGCGCACGGCGGTTTTTGCTCGGTCAATATGGCGGCCGGCATGATCTACACCATCGGCGGCTCGTTCTGGGAATTCGGCGGCCCCGATCTGGAACGCGCAAAATTGTTCATCATGATCGGCACGGCGGAAGACCATCACTCCAATCCGATGAAAGTGTCGCTGGCCAAATTCAAGCGCGAAGGCGGTCGTTTCATCTCCATCAATCCGGTGCGCACCGGCTACTCCGCCATCGCCGACGAGTGGGTGCCGATCCGTCCCGGCACCGATGGCGCGCTGCTGCTTGCCATCATCCACGAGATCATCAAACTGGGCCTGTACGACCGCGAGTTCCTCGTGCGCTATACCAACTCCGGGCAACTGGTGAACCTGGATGCCGAACACGACGAGTTCGGCATGTTCGTGCGCACCGAAGTGCCGGAGGAAGAGGGGTGTTATGACCCGCAGAACAAGCTGTGGTGGGACCGCAATACCGATCGGCCGGTCGTGACCCACACCGAAGGCGCCGATCCCTTTTTGCGCGGCGAATTCAAGTTGTCCGACGGTACGCCGGTCAAGCCTGCCTTCCATCTGTTGCAGGATCGCGTCGAGGAATACACGCCGGAGTGGGCCGAAGGCATCACCGGCATTCCCGCTGCAACCATCCGCCGTCTGGCGCACGAGATGGGGATCACCGCGCGCGACCAGAAGATCGAGTTGCCCATCGCCTGGACCGATAGCTGGGGCAAGGAACACGACACGGTCACCGGCAACCCGGTGGCGTTCCATGCCATGCGCGGGCTGGCCGCACACTCCAACGGCTTTCACACCATCCGCGCGTTGTCCATCCTGATGACCTTGCTGGGCACCATCGACCGTCCCGGCGGCTTTCGCCACAAGACGCCGTTCCCGCGCCCCATCCCGCCTTGCGCGCGCCCCCCGAACGACCCGCGCGCAGTGCAGCCGAATACGCCGCTGGACGGCATGCCACTGGGCTGGCCGACCGATCCGGACGACCTGTTCGTGGACCAGGAAGGCAATCCGGTGCGGCTGGACAAGGCGTTTTCCTGGGAATATCCGCTGGCCGCCCACGGCCTGATGCATAACGTCATCACCAACGCCTGGCGCGGCGATCCGCACAAGATCGACACGCTGCTGCTGTTCATGGCCAACATGGCGTGGAACTCCAGCATGAACACCAGCGAAGTGCGCAAGATGCTCACCGACAAGGAAGAGGGCGGCGAATACAAGATTCCGTTCATCGTGGTGTGCGACGCCTTCCATTCCGAGACCACCGCGTTCGCCGACCTGGTCTTGCCCGACACCACCTACCTTGAACGTTACGACGTGATGTCCATGCTGGACCGTCCGATCTCGGAATTCGACGGCCCGGTGGATTCGGTGCGCATCCCGGTGATGCCGCCGACCGGCGAATGCAAACCGTTCCAGGAAGTCTTGATCGAGCTCGGGACGCGCCTGAAGCTGCCCGCGTTCGTGACCCAGGACGGCAAGCGGAAATATCGCGACTATCCCGATTTCATCGTCAACTGGGAGACTGCGCCCGGTTCCGGCATCGGCTTCCTTTCCGGCTGGCGCGGCAAGGGCGGCGAGAAGAACATGAAGGGCGAGCCGAATCCGAACCAATGGGAGATGTACGCCAAGAACAACTGTGTGCACCATGAAGTGCTGCCGCGTTCCTATCAGTACATGCGCAACTGGAACCAGGGTTATCTGGAATGGTCGCAGCGCAACGGCATCACGCGGTACGCCGAACCGATCCTGATCCATCTGTATTCCGAGGTGCTGCAGAAGTTCCGCCTCGCCGCACAGGGCAAGAGCATCTCGCGCAAGCCGCCGAAAAATCTGGCGAAACGGGTCGAGACCTATTTTGACCCCTTGCCGTTCTACTACGAGCCGCTGGAAACGCAGGCCATCGACAAGCGCAAATACCCGCTCTCGGCGGTGACCCAGCGCCCGATGGCGATGTATCACTCCTGGGACTCGCAAAATGCCTGGCTGCGCCAGATCCACGCGCACAACTATCTATATGTCAACGCGCAGACTGCGAAGAACACCGGCGTCAATGACGGCGACTGGATCTGGTGCGAGTCGCAATGGGGCAAGGTGCGCTGCATGGCGCGCTACAGCGAAGCGGTCGAACCGGGCACGGTGTGGACCTGGAACGCCATCGGCAAGGCCGCCGGAGCGTGGAATCTGACCCCGCAGGCGAACGAATCGCAACAGGGCTTTTTGCTCAACCACGTCATTTCGGAAGAACTGCCGCAACAATCCGACGGCGCGCGCTATTCCAACTCCGACCCGATCACCGGGCAGGCGGCCTGGTATGACGTGCGGGTGCGCATCTACAAGGCGGCGGAGGGCGAACCCGCGCAGACCTCGCCGCAATTCGCGCCAATGAATAAATATCCTGGCATGAAAGAACGCCCAGACTGGCTGGCCTATTTTGGTGGCGGGAAAAAGAAAGGCGGTGCGAAATGACCCAGCTCGCGCTCGTGATCGACTTGAACGTATGCGTCGGCTGCAGTGCCTGCGTGACCAGCTGCAAGGAATGGAACACCTCCGGCTCGGCTGGCCCCCTGTGCGACGAAAATCCCTACGACCTGAACCCGAGCGGCACGTTCTTCAACCGCGTGCAGACTTACGAGATCGGCACATTCCCGAATAGCGAAACCCTGCACTTTCCCAAGTCGTGCCTGCATTGCGAGGATCCTCCCTGTGTGCCGGTGTGCCCGACAGGCGCTTCCTACAAGCGCAAGGAAGACGGCATCGTGCTGGTGGATTACGACAAGTGCATCGGCTGCAAGTACTGTTCCTGGGCGTGCCCGTACGGTGCGCGCGAGTTCGACGAGCAGCAGAAGGTGATGAAGAAATGCACGCTGTGCGTGGACCGCATCTACGACATGTCCATGCCCGAGGCGGATCGCAAGCCGTCCTGCGTCAAGGCCTGTCCGACCAGCGCGCGTTTGTTTGGCGACATCCACGATCCGGAATCGGCGGTATCACAGGCGATCCGCGAGGACGGCGGTTATGCGCTGATGCCGGAGTGGGGGACGCATCCGTCCAACCACTATCTGCCGCGACGCAAGACCAAGGTCAGGATTCACGAGGATGAACTGGAGCGCGCGGACAATCCGCTCAAGCTGGATCATCAGTTGCCCAAGCCGGACAAGGATCAATCCACCATGGATGACGTGTCTGCCTGGTAACCCGAACTAAACGCGAGACATTATGAAGCCTGCATTTTCAGTAATTTTTCTGACCACCCTGATCGGTGCGGGGCAAGGCTTGTTCCTTGCCCTGTTCACCCATCAGTCCTATGCCTTGTTTGGCCTGTTGCCCATGCAGTCGGACAACTTCTACGGCTACGGCGGCGCCATCGTCCTGTTGCTGCTGTGCGGTGGACTGGTCGCCTCTTTCTTCCACCTTGGGCGCCCCGAGCGCGCCTGGCGGGCGGCCAGCCAGTGGCGTACCTCCTGGTTGTCGCGTGAAGTGATCGTGTTGCCTGCCTTTATGGGGGTAACTTTTTTGTTCAGTGCATCACATCTGTTCGGCATCCGCCCGGAGATTGTGACTTTGCCCGGTGGTTTCGTGATTGATCTGTCACTTCTGCTTGGTGTCGCGGGAACCTTGCTGGCATTCTCCCTGTTCGTGTGCACCGCGATGATTTATGCCTGTCTGCGTTTCCTGCGCGAATGGCATTCGCCGCTGACGGTCATCAATTACATTCTGATGGGGGGCGCTTCCGGTTTTGTTCTGGCCGCGTTCTATGCGACTTATGCCGCCCCGACGGAAACCGATTTCTTCGCCGGTTGGGCGATCATCATCACCCTGTTGGCGCTGGTGGGTCGTCTGGCTTCGTTGCTGCGCAATGCGCGGCTTAAACCAACCTCCACCATCCAGACCGCGATTGGCGTCAAGCACCCGCAAATCACCCAGCGTTCGATGGGGGCGATGGGCGGCACGTTCAATACGCGCGATTTCTTCCACGGCAAAAGTGCGGCGTTCCTGCGCGCGGTCAAGCCGGCCTTTTTGCTGCTGGCCTTCGTGCTGCCGTTGGCCTTGCTGGCGATCGGCCTGACCAGCCCCATGGTCCTGGGTTTTGCCTTTATACTGCAACACCTCGGACTGCTGGCCGAGCGCTGGTTCTTCTTCGCGCAGGCCAACCATCCGCAGAACCTGTATTACCAGACCATAGGCTGAACGAAACTTCGAGATGACTGAGCCTACACGCAAATACTGGCTGTACCATCTGTTCCCTTTCATGCAGTGGAAGCACATGGTGGACAAAACGTCCACCCGTGCCGACCTGGTCGCTGGCATCACCGGAGCGTTAATTGTATTGCCGCAGGGAGTGGCGTTCGCCACCATCGCCGGCATGCCGCCGGAATACGGCTTGTATGCGGCGATGATCCCGGCCATCATCGCTGCGCTGTTCGGATCGAGCTGGCACCTGGTCTCGGGGCCGACCACGGCCATCTCCATCGCCGTGTTCGCTGCCATGAGTCCGCTGGCCGATCCCGGTTCGCCCGAGTTCATCAGCATGGTGCTGACGCTGACCTTCCTCACCGGGCTGTTCCAGTTGATCCTTGGCGTTGCGCGCATGGGCGTGCTGGTCAACTTCATCTCGCACACGGTTGTCATCGGTTTCACCGCGGGTGCCGCGCTGCTCATCGCGGCCAGCCAGGTGAAGAACTTCTTCGGCATCGCCATCGAGCGTGGCGCACCCTTTCATGTTGTGTTCGAACGATTCGTCGAACAGTTCGGCAACATCAATCCTTGGGTCACGCTGGTCGGTGCAGTCACGCTGGCTTCGGGTATTCTGGCCAAGCGCTATATCCCCAAGCTGCCCTACATGATCGTGGCGATGGTGGTCGGTAGCGTGGTAGCCTGGCTGGTCAATCTGCAGATCGGTTTGGATACCACGCAGATCAAGACCGTGGGCGCGTTGCCTGCGCACCTGCCGCCGCTGTCGCTGCCGGACTTTTCCTACGAGACGATCCACAAGGTGCTATTCCCCGCGCTGATTGTGACCATGCTGGCGCTGACCGAGGCGGTCTCCATCTCGCGCGCCATCGCGGTGAAATCCGAGCAGCGCATCGACGGCAACCAGGAGTTCATCGGCCAGGGACTGTCCAACCTGGTCGGCAGCTTCTTCTCCAGTTACGCATCGTGCGGCTCGTTCAACCGCAGCGGCGTCAATTACGCCGCCGGGGCGAAGACACCGCTGGCGACGGTGTACGCATCGATCTTCCTGATGCTGGTGCTGCTGCTGGTCGCGCCGCTGGCTTCCTACCTGCCGACGGCGGCGATGGCGGGCATCCTGTTCCTGGTCGCTTGGGGTCTGATCGATTTTCATCACATCAGCAGTATCAGCAAGACCAGCCGTTCCGAAACGGTGGTGCTGTGGGTGACGCTGCTGGGCACGCTGGTTGACCTGGAGAAGGGGATATTCTTCGGCATTCTGCTCTCGCTCGCCATCTACCTGTTACGCGTCTCGCGCCCGAACATGGTGCAGGTGGTGCCGGCCAAGGATGAGGGCGCCTATCACTTCGTAGAGGCAGGAGATCATCCGCAATGTCCGCAATTGAGTATGGTGCGCCTCAACGGCGCGATCTTCTTCGGCGCGGTGGATCATGTGCAGAACAGCCTGATGAAGATCGACGAGATCGAGCCACAGAAGAAATCCGTGCTCGTCGTCGCGCGCGGCATCAGCTTCATCGACGTAGCCGGAGCCGAGATGCTGGCGCAGGAAGCGCGCCGCCGCCGCAAGATGGGCGGCGGATTGTATTTCTACCGCTGCAAGGAAGACATTTACCAGTTCCTGCGCAAGTCGAACAAGCTCGACGACATCGGTGAGGCTAATTTCTTCCCGACCATGGCGAACTGGGTCAAACCGGTGTATGACGAGCTTGATACGGAGATCTGCCGCAATTGCACGGTACGCATTTTCTCCGAGTGCCATGTCAATTTACCAAGCGGTGAACCGAGGACGAATTGAATAACCATCTCGCACGTTCCCTGCCTTTCCTACCCCGGGGGACGCTGAACGGTGCGAACGTCGGCCGCTCTGGTGGTGACGGTTTTTGCCTTTCTGCCCTCGTTCCTGTTCATTCTGATCGGCGGGCCGCTTGTGGATGAGCTTGCCCCTGTTTTTCGAGTACCGTCTCCACCAGCTTCGCCAGCCCGTCCTTCCCATTCAAAAGACTTGGCAGTAATTCCGAACATACGCTAATCTCATATCCAGCCATCGCCTCTTCTCCTTCGGTTGTTGATCGTCTCGTTAACGTTAATTTACCGAATCGAAGCGGTGGCTGCCCACCAATCTATTTACAGCAGTTTAAGGGCTCAATCGAAACCTAACCCTGCGCTCAAGCGGGACATGCCCAAAGCGGCGCGCCCTTTAGCTACGTTGGCGCGCGCCATCTACCATCATTTACCGTAGGAGAAAGCAAGTAATGGCACAGCACAGTACAGCACAGCGAGAATCCTTCTCGAGTCCATGCAATCTTTGCGGCAGTACTGAGATTTCAGTTCTTGCAAACCGTAGTCGAAGCGGAGCATCGCTCAGAGCAGTGATTTGTGCGAAATGCGGCCTCGTGTGGTCTGACCCACTACCACATAACCCGCGTGATTTCTATGAAGACGACTATCGTGTCAGCTACAAGGGAACCTATGCGCCCAAGCCAAAGCATATATTGCGTGCTGGGAATATTGCGTTGTCGCGCCACCTGAAAATAGAACAATTGCTTTCAAAGCCGCTGGCTATTCTTGATGTCGGGTCTGGTGGAGGTGAATTCTCTTATTTGCTTCAAACCCTCGGTCATGATGTGAAAGGAATCGAACCCAACAAGGGCTATGCCGAATATTCAATTCTTGAATACGGCCTTAATGTTCAGGTCGGCTTTATCCAAGATGCCATGCTGCAAGAAGCCAGCTTTGATCTAATCACGATTTGGCATGTCTTGGAACATACTGACGACCCTTTCGCGGTCCTTGTAAAACTGCACACCTTACTGAAAGAACAAGGCATTCTTGTCATAGAGGTTCCGAATATTGAGGCGACATGTCAATCACCGAAGAGTACTTTCCACGAAGCTCACTTATTCAATTTTAATATTGCCACTCTTCAGAGACTTGCAGAGAAAGCCGGTTTCACCAAGATGAGCCATATTGTCTCCGCAGACGGTGGAAACATTACGCTCTTTGTTCAAAAGAAACTAAAGATCGGCGACGATAGGAGTGAGCTTGCCATTCCAGGAAACTTAAACAGAATTACAAAAATTGTCAGCGGCCACACCCCGTTGAAACATTACATGACGGCCCACCCCTATGCCAGATTGTTGCGTCGCGTCCGTCAATTACTCGTGGAAAAACGCGGGATCAAAGGCTTTGCAGGCGGCAAGCAGTTGCTTGACCGACTCTATTCGCACATCCGCAATCCGCGCTCTAACATTTCGGACGTTAGACATTAGCGGAAGGAGCGTGAGCGAAACGCTAGCGATAGCATGACCTTACCCCCGAAAAACGTATTTCTTAACTGGGGATTGAATCGCCCCGGGATTGAGTCCTTAAACTGCTGTAAATAATTTGGTGGGCAGCCACCGCTTCGATTCGGTAAATTAACGTTAACGAGACGATCAACAACCGAAGGAGAAGAAGCGATGGCTG
>NZ_BAAFRY010000031.1:0-13319 GCF_045866295.1 Ferrigenium sp. UT5 | reverse complement strand
CCTTCGGAATGCGCGGTAGAACCGCAGCTTGCTTCTTGCTCGTTTTGCTTGGCATACATGTTCCTTTCAGGTTGCATGTTATGCCTCAAACACAAAATTTATGACAGGCTCGAAATGCACAAATTTTGAAACCTCTTCAGCCTTCTTTCCAACAACCTTCCCTTTTATTTCAGATGCTTCTCGCTGAAGGTTTTTTATGGCATCAATTCCAAGATGCAACAGCAACCCCACCGAAAGCGAGCTTAAAATTCCAACCCCAGAAAATACTATTACTAATCCGATACTTTTTTCCCATGCAAAGGCAATCCCTGCAAATAAGAAACCTTGCAGGATTAAAAACCAATTCATACGATGATTTGTCATTTCGTTTTCATCGTGAATTAATCCTCTAATTATCTCTTCTCTCACTTCTATCTCCTTAGTTGCTGGCGCCTATTAAAAACTCATTTTACTCATGGGCATGTTTGTAAATCTGAACGCCATGCACTAGTGAATAAATCCTGAGCGGACCTTATCTCTACTGATACATTTGTCGATGGCGAGCAGGATGCTGTTGAGCACGCCCGCCGAGGTGTCTTCCATCTCACGGATGTCGTCGCGGTTGCCAACCACGATCACCAGATTGGCAAGCGCCTGTAATTGCGGACACTGGCCGTAGGCCTCGATCAGCGCCACGATGTTCTTGCGCGGGTCGGGGCGCGACAGGGCGAGGATGATGGGTTTGTTCGGTTCTTTCAGAAAGCGTTTGAGTTGCTGTGCGATGGCGCTCTGCTTCTCGTCGCCCTGCGCCGGGTAGAACTGCGTCAGGTCGGTACCGGGCGGCACCACGCGCATACGCGCCGGCTGATAGAAATCGTACAAGCCGTATTGCTGCTCGACTTCCTGCCGGGTGCTGGTGATGATGCGCTCGGCCACGCCCAGCGTGTCTTCCTCCGCCTCGATGCGGCGCGTGATGTGATAGGTGCTCTCGATCTCGCTGCGTGCCACACCGCTGGCCAGCAACTGCTTGCGCTTGCTGCGCCCCAGCGAATGGCCGGTGAACACCAGCGGGATGCCGAGCTGGTGCGACAGGCGTGAACCGACGTAGCCCGCGTCGGCGTAATGGCCGTGGATCACGTCCGGCAGACGAGGCTGCGCCTTGAGGAAGGCCAGCGCGTTATCGGAGAAGTTCTCCAGCGTGTCCCACAGCATCTCCTTGCGCAGATAGACCGGCTCACCGCAGTCGATGCGCACGATGGCGGCTTTGTCCGAGAGTGGCTCCAGCGGCTCGGCGTAATCCGTGCTGACATTCGCGTCCACGACGCGCCGGGTCAGCAGGAGCACGCGCTCCACGTCCTTGCGCGCGCCCAGCGCGCGCGCCAGTTCGACCACATACTTGGTCTGGCCGCCGGTGTCGGCATCCCGCCCCAGTTCCAGATCATGCCCCCGGATCAAGCCGTGCACGCTGACCAGCACGATGAACAGGGGCGGCTTGTTCATGCTTGCCACGCTTTCAGGAACGGCGCGTAGAAAGCCGCATCCTCGGTGACGGCGCCGCGCAGGGTGCAGATCGCCGCCGCGAACGCGTGGGCGCGGGCCAGTGTTTGCTGCACCGGCCAGCGCCGCAGCTTGCCCAGCATGAACACAGCGGAGAAACCGTCCCCGGCGCCGACTGTATCGACCACCGTCACCGGCTCCCCATGCGCTTGCATGCGCACAGTGTCCCCTTTGCGCCGCACCAGCCAGGCGCCTTCCGCCCCGCAAGTCACCAGCACCTGTCCGATATCGAAGGTCTGCATGAACGCACGCGCGTACCCGTCCAGCGTATCGCCCGGCAAGGCGAACAGCCGGGCGAGGATCGCCAATTCCTCGTTGTTTAGCTTGACCGTGTCCGCCTGACGCAAGGAACGGCGCAGTATTTGCGCGTCATACCAGGGGGGGCGCAGATTGACATCGAAGAAGGTCGGCGCACCGATGCTGTTCAGCACCCGCTTCAGCGCGCTTCTGGACACAGGGTGACGCTGCGCCAATGTGCCGAAATAGACCAGCTTGGGATGGATGGACAAGGCGACCATGCGCGCGACCGAAGCGTGGATGTGGTCATAGGCTTGCTCCGGCAGGATCTCGAAGCGATGCGAACCGCCTTCGAAATGCACTTTCACCTGCCCGGTCGGATAGCTCGGGTCGAGCTGCACGCCCATCGTCTCCATGCCGCAAGCCGTCATCGACTCCAGCAATTCGGCGCGCAATGCATCGTTGCCGGTACGGGTGATGAGGACGGGATTCAGGCCGAAGGCCTTGAGATGTCTGGCGACATTGAACGGCGCGCCGCCGAGGACGCTGCGGTCCGGAAAGACATCGGCGAGGACCTCGCCGAATAGCGCAACAGTCGCTCCACTGCGCCGAGAAGATAAGGATGAATCTGAGGTTGTACGTGCTTGCTCTGCTGTTTCTTTCATCGGCCTGTTGGGACATGCCGCCACATGGGTTTTGCGACGAACTGATTGGTGAGCGATGCTGCCATTATACTGGAAGTTGCGCGTGCGATGCTGCAATTGCTGCCTATTTTGCAAATTGCCCTGTCAATCCCCTGCATCTGTCGTCATCACGCCAAGGTTTGGAGGCGTCGTCCGCTCTGTGTTATAAACACGGCCCCACCCAATTCGAGAAACACGATGCCGCGTGCATCGATGCTTCCAGCCAATCGCACAGGAGCCACCACCGTGACCGACACACGCCAGACCCTTATTCCCATCTATTCGGCCGACAAGCCGCAGTTCCGCTCTTACAACCTGAACAACTTCCGCGACATCCCGCAGGTCGCTAGGCTCAGCGAACAGCAGCAACTGGATATCGAGATCGTCGGCAATGTGCTGCCGTTCAAGGTCAACAACTACGTGATCGAGCAGCTGATCGACTGGGACCAGGTGCCCAACGACCCCATCTTCGCGCTCACCTTCCCGCAACGCGACATGCTGAGCGCGGAACACTACGACGAGATGGCGACCCTGCTCGCGCGCGGCGCCGACAAGACAGAGATCAAGGAGGCCGCCAACCGCATCCGCATGCAGCTCAACCCGCATCCGGCGGGACAGGTCGACCACAACGTGCCGGAGTTGGACGGCGAGCGCCTGCACGGCATGCAGCACAAATACCGGCAGACCCTATTGTTCTTCCCCAGCCAGGGGCAGACCTGCCACGCCTACTGCACGTTCTGTTTCCGCTGGCCGCAGTTCGTCGGCCTGAGCGACATCAAGTTCGCCAGCCGCGAAGTGGAGAAACTGGTGGCGTACGTGAAACGCAACCCGCAGATCACCGACATCCTGTTCACCGGCGGCGACCCGATGATCATGAGCGCGAAGAACCTCGCCGCCTATATCGAACCGCTGCTGTCGGCCGAGCTGCCCAATCTGGTGAACATCCGCATCGGCACCAAGGTGCTGGGCTACTGGCCGCACAAGTTCGTGGACGACGACGATACGCCGGAGATGCTGGCGCTGTTCCGCAAGGTGACCGATTCCGGCAAGCAACTGGCATTGATGGCGCATTTCAACCATCCGCGCGAACTGGAGAACGACACCGTGCGCCAGGCCATCCGCAACCTGCGCGAGGCCAACGTGATGATCCGCACCCAATCACCGGTGATGCGCCATATCAACGACGACCCGGCGCTGTGGGCGCGCATGTGGGAGACGCAGGTCAAGCTGGGCTGCGTGCCGTACTACATGTTCCTCGCGCGCGACACCGGCGCCCAGCATTATTTTTCGGTGACGCTGGTGCGCGCCTGGCAGATATTCCGCGAGGCTTACCAGCAGGTGTCGGGTTTGGCGCGCACCGTGCGCGGCCCCAGCATGTCAGCCACCCCCGGCAAGATCCAGATGCTGGGCGTGGCCGATGCCGGCGACAGAAAAGTGATGGTGATGCGCTTTCTGCAGGGCCGCGACCCGGACTGGGTGCAGCGCCCGTTCTTCGCGGAATACAACGAGACCGCCACCTGGCTCGACGAACTGAAGCCTGCCTTCGGTGCGGAAAAGTTCTTTTTCGAGGAAGCGTTGGAACAGTTGTTCCACGAGCACAACGACGACAGCACGGCGGACGATTTCGAGTAAGCGTCAAATGGCCTGCGGGTCGGATTCGAACGACGGCGGTTCACTTCTCCTGCTGCTGCAATGAGACCGGGAACGCCGGTGCCTTGCCCAGTTTGTCCTGTCCGGCATAGAGGGTCAGGTGCGGATAGGGAATCTCGATGCCTTGCGCATCGAAAGCCTTTTTCAGTTGCGCCAGGAACACGCGCCGCACCGTCCACTGCTCCAGCGCCACAGTCTTGATGCGGCAACGCACGATCACTGCCGAATCAGCCCAGTCCTGCACACCCTGGATCTCGATGTCTTCCAGTATCTTCGGGCCCACCTCGGCATCGCTGCGGAGGGCGGCACCGGTTGCGCGAATGACGGCATACACCTCGTCCAGGTCTTCGCGGTAGGCCACGCCGATATCGATCAGCGCGAAGGCATAGCCGCGCGATTTGTTGGTGACTACCGTGATCTCGCCATTGGGGATGTAGTGCACGTTGCCTTCGTTATCGCGTAGCACCGTGTTGCGCAGCGTGACTTCCTCCACCACTCCCAGTTTTCCCGCCAGCTCCACCGCGTCGCCGACGCGCACCTGGTTTTCCAGCAGCATGAAGAATCCGCTGAAGAAATCCTTGACCAGACTTTGTGCCCCGAAGCCGACAGCGATCCCGACCACACCGGCCGCGCCCAGCAAGGGCGCGATCGAGATGCCTAGCTCGCTCAATACCAGCATGCCCGCCACCAACGTGATCACCACGGTGGAGATGTAGCGGAACACCCGCGCCAGAGTCTCGATGCGCCGCTCGTCCTCCGCCGAAGCAACGCGCGTTTTCATGTAATTGCGAAACACGCGGATCAGTTTGCGGCTCAGGGCGATGAGCAGCCACGCCAGCACAAGAATAATGATGACGTGCAGGACGTCCTTCTGGATATGCAGATATTCGCTCAATGTCGATGGTTCCAAGTTGAAACTCCGGTCGGTTGCAATGCCGCGATTGTAACGCAGCCCACCGCGCTGACCGGCCACCTGCATCGGTTATAATCGCAGCCCATTTATTCGGGTTTGCTCATGTCCACCACCATCCTTGTTATCGGCCTGCTGGTATTCTTTGCGCACTTTTTGTCGCTGCAATTTTCCCGCACCAACATCCCAGATGTGCTGGTGCTGATGCTGCTCGGCATCTTGCTCGGCCCGGTGCTGGGCATCGTCTCGCCCGACGATTTCGGCAAGGTTGGCTCGCTGCTGGCCACTATCGCGCTGGTTGTGATCCTGTTCGAGAGCGGCACCTCGCTCGACCTTGACGTGCTGGGCCATTCCATCGGCACCACCGGATTCCTTTCCATCGCCTGCTTCGTGCTGACTGCGGCAGTGGTGACGGTGGTCGGCATGTCTATGCTCGACCTCAATCCCATGCCCGCGCTGCTGCTGGGTCTGACCTTGGGCGGCACCTCGTCCGCCGTGGTGATCCCCATGGTGGCTGCGCTCAAACTCGCCGAGAAGCCGGCCACCGTGCTGGTGCTGGAATCCGCGCTGACTGACGTGCTGTGTATCGTGGGCGTATTCGCCCTGTTGCAGGTCATGACGCAGGGCGATGTGGCGGCCGGCAAGGTGGTGGGCGGCGTGATCGCGGCGCTGGTGTTCGCCGCCGTGTTCGGCGTGGTGGGCGGCATCGGTTGGCTGTTGGTGCTGGGCAAGGTGCGAGACTTTCCCAACACCATTTCCTCTACGCTGGCTTATGTCTTCATCGTCTATGGCGCAACCGAAGGCTTGGGTTTTTCCGGCGCAATTGCCGCGCTGGCGCTGGGCATCACGCTGACCAACTTCCAGAAGTTCGGTCTGCACCGCATTCCCAACCTCGACAAGAACATCGAGCCGCTGAACGAGGTCGATCTAATCTTCTATAGCGAAGCGGTGTTCCTGTTGAAGACCTACTTCTTCGTCTATCTGGGCATCTCCATCCACTTCGGCGCGATCGGCCCGGCCACGGTCGCCATCGTGATGGTGCTGCTGGTCTATCTGCTGCGCCTGCTGCTCACGCGCGTGGTGTTCCGCGACCCGGCCTATACCCTGCGCGACACCGCCGTCACTTCCATGATGGCACCCAAAGGGTTGGCAGCGGCGGTACTGGCCGCGCTGCCTTTGCAATACGGCATCACCGGCGGAGAAACGATCCGCGACACCACTTACATGGTGGTGCTGTTCAGCATCTCGCTCACCGCGGTGTTGGTGATGGCCTACCCCGCACCTGCTGTGCGCAACCTGTACTCGCGCCTGTTGGGCAAGGCGCCGGGCGACACCCTGAAAGTCCCCGCCTACGTGCCACCGCCAGAATCCTGAACCGGGATTGACACCCACCGGCCTGCGCCGCACGGCGCTGCCATGATGTATTTTTTGAAAGCACGCATGATCATCACGCTCCTGACCATCGCCACCATCCTCTTCCTAGCCTTGCAACTGGAAGAAAAACTAAATTTACCTTCACCGCTGGGCCTGATCCTGCTTTCCTTTGGCACCCACTATGTGTTCAGCCAGGTACCGGTGCTGACCGGCGACACGGAGCACTTCGCCCTGCTGGTCATCTTTCTGCTGCCGGTGTTGCTGATCTCCGATTCGCTGGAAGTCAAGGTTGCCGACCTGAAGGAACATGCCTGGAGTCTGATCTATCTGGCGGTGGTCTCCATCGTGCTGTCGGTGCTGACCGCGCTGGCTCTCGCAGACTGGCTGTTCGCCGACTATGCGCTGTCCACCGCAGCGGTGATCGTGCTGTTCGCCATGGTGCTGGCCACCGATCCGGTGTCGGTGGTGAGCATCTTTTCCAAGTTCGAGCTGCCGCACCGTCTGAAGATACTGGCCGAGGGCGAAAGCCTGCTGAACGATGCCACGGCGCTGATCGCGTTTGTGTTCGTCGGTCTGTATGCGCTCGGGGGTAACGGCGTTACCACGGGGTATGTGCTAAGCATCAGCGCCGAAGTGATACTGGGTTCTGTCGCGACCGGGATGACAGTCGGCCTCCTCGGCCTGATGCTGATGAAATCCACGCATAACCGCATTGCCGAGATGATGGTGCTGATTCTCGCCGGTTACGGCGCATTCGAGCTCGCCGAACATTTCTATGTGTTTCTCAACCTGCTGGGCAGCCATTCTCACCTGCATCTGTCAGGCATCCTGGCCGTGATCTTCGCCGTAATCACGGTCAACCACGTGATGATGCGGGCGGTGGACGAGGAAGAGCGCCGCATCGAGGATGACGAGGCCGTGCTGCAACGCGAAGCGATGAACCAGAATGCCTCCTCCCGCCTGATTGACAAGACGATGGGCCACCTGCGTGCCACGCTCGCCGAGCGCGACCGCCATCTGCGCACCAAGGAGGACATCCAGTTGCTGGCGCTGGTCGCCAACACCATCCTGTTCATCGCCATGGCCGAGATGATCGACCTTAAACTGCTGTGGCAATACAAGACCGAGATTCTGGTGATGTTCCTCGCCACCACGGTGATCCGCGGCGCGATGATGGGGCTGTTTGCCGCCATCGCCAACCGCACCGAAAAGATGACCGACATCGGTCTGCGCTGGTGGAGCGTGCTCACCTTCGCGGGCATCAAGGGCGGCCTGTCCATCGTGATGATTACCATGATCCCCACCGACTACCCGCATCTGGAGATGTTCAAGGCGGTGGTCATCGGCGTTATCATGCTGTCCACCTTCCTCTACTCGGGTGCGCTGCTGTTCATCATCGGACGCAACAAAGAGGTCTTCCGCGCGGAAAAACGGGCCGAAGATGCCCACCACTAACCGTACCCCTGACAGGCCATGAAAGAGTTGATCCAAAACCTGACGGCGCACCCGATGTTCATCAAATTGGCCGGGCTCGGGTTAAGCCTGTTGCTTATATTTCTGCTGGTGCGCTTCGCCAAGCTGATTGCCGCCAATAACATCCAGGACAAGGACTTGCGTTACAAGACGCGCAAGAGTTTCGGACTGGCCGGATACGTGCTGTCACTCATCGTCGCCATTGCCATTTTCAGCAACCAGCTCGACAACCTGCCGGTCCTCATCGGCTTGCTCGGTGTGGGTGTGGGGTTCGCCTTGCGTGAAGTCATCCAGAGCTTGTTCGGCTGGGGTGTCATCTCCTTCGGCAATCTTTACCAAACTGGCGACCGCATCCGCTTGAACGGCGTGATGGGCGACGTGATGGATATCGGCCCGCTCACCACCACCGTGATGGAGTGCGGTGACTGGGTAAAATCCGACCTGTACAACGGCCGCGTGGTGTATCTGCCCAACAACATTGTGCTGCGCGAACAGGTGCTGAACTACAGCGTGGATTTTCCATTTCTGTGGGACGAGATCGTGGTGCCGGTACGCACCGACTGCGACCACCGGCTCGCGCGCAGCATCATTCACGATGTGGGCAAACGCGAACAGGCCGACACCATAGCCGCCGCGCAACAAACCTGGTCGAATTTCATCCTGCACCACCGCGCCGAGGATGCGCGGCTGGATGTGGCGGTGACCCTGAGCTTCGACGCCAACTGGATCGAGTTCACCCTGCGCTATCTGGTCGATTACAGCCGCCGCCGCGCTACCAAGGACAGGCTGTACACCGCCATCCTCGATGCTTTCGAGCAGACCGGCGGCAAGGTCAAGGTTGCATCGCCGCAGTTGCAGATAACCGAACTGCCGGAGATGAGCGCACGCCCTGCCAGCTCGAACTGATACACCGTTTTCTTTTTAGCCCGCTCAAGTCCGACCATGAAGCGAGCGGCCTGTTCGGCATGTTCCAGTTCGCCAGCAGCACCCCCGGCAGCCTGCAGACGCAATGGCAGACCGCCATCAGCGCTTCGTTCTCGCACAACGCGCAACTGGGCAGCTATCTCGAACTGTATAACGACCATCCCTTGAACCACGCCGGCAACGACAGTTTCATCGTGGATGGCGGCCTCGCCTTTCTGCTGGATGCGCGCACGCAGCTCGACCTGAATCTCGGTCTCGACCTGAACGGGCACGAGGCCGATCTCATCGGCGTAGGTTTCGCGCGCAGTTATTGACCACATACCGCACTGTCACGGACGTCGCATGACGTCTGCGGCGATTTTTTCACATTTGCATCCCACAGGAATACACTCATGGACATCCAGAATCTCGCCGAAGCCAAAACCAACATCCTCAGCGGTCTCACCGTCGCGCTCGCGCTGGTGCCGGAAGCCATCGCTTTCGCGCTGGTCGCCCACGTTCATCCGCTGGTCGGCCTGTATGCCGCTTTCATGGTAAGCCTCATCACCTCGCTGTTCGGCGGCCGTCCTGGCATGATTTCCGGCGCCACCGGTGCGCTGGCGGTCGTGATGGTGGCGCTGGTGGTCACCCACGGCGTGGAATATCTGTTCGCCACAGTGGTGCTGATGGGGATTTTTCAAATACTGTTCGGCGTCGCCAAGCTGGGCAAATTCATCCGCATGGTGCCGCACCCGGTCATGCTGGGCTTCGTCAACGGGCTGGCGATGGTGATCTTTCTGGCACAGATGCAGCATTTCAAAGTGACCGCCGCCGACGGCAGCGTGAGCTGGATGGCGGGCGCGCCGCTGGTCACCATGCTCGGGTTGATCGCGCTGACCATGCTCATCATTTATCTGTTGCCGAAGCTGACAACCACGGTACCTTCGACGCTGCTCGCCATCATTGCCACTTCGGCGCTGGTGATCTTCGCCGGTATCGAGACCAAAACCGTTGGCGACATGGCATCCATCGCTGGCGGCCTGCCGCAATTCCACCTGCCGGACGTGCCGCTGAACCTTGAAACCCTGCGGATCATTCTGCCCTACAGTCTGGTGCTGGCCGCCATTGGCCTGATCGAAACCCTGCTGACCCTGAATCTGATCGACACCATGACCCCGACGCGCGGCAAACCAAACCGTGCCTGCGTCGGCCAGGGCGTGGCCAATGTCACCACCGGCTTCTTCGGCGGCATGGGGGGGTGCGCCATGATCGGGCAGAGCATGATCAACGTCACCAACGGCGCGGTGAAGAATCTGTCCGGCATCGCCGCCGCAGTGTTCCTGTTGTGCTTCATCCTGTTTGCGTCAAGCTGGATCGAGATGATCCCGCTCGCCGCGCTGATCGGCCTGATGTTCGTGGTGGCAGAAAAAACGTTTGAATGGGGCAGCTTCAACCTGTTCGGGAAAGTGCCGAAAACCGACATCGTGGTGGGCCTGACCGTCGCCGTCGTCACCGTGCTGACCGACCTGGCCATCGCGGTCATCGTCGGCATCATCATCTCCGCGCTGGCTTTCGCCTGGGAACATGCGAAGAGCATGGAAGTGCGCGTCACCACCGAGGAACACGGCTGGAAAGTGTATGACCTGCATGGCTCTCTGTTCTTTGCCTCGGCGCTGAATTTTCCCAACCTGTTCACGCCGCAAACCGACCCGGATGAAGTGGTGATCGACTTCAGGAACGCCCGCGTCAAGGATCATTCCGGACTGGAAGCGATCGATCAACTGGCGGAGCAATACACCCGTATAGGCAAAAAATTGCATCTGCGCCACTTAAGCCCTGACTGTCTGGAATTGCTGGACAAAGCCAAAGGCATGGTCGAGCTGAACGTGCTGGAAGACCCGAACTACCATCCCGCCGACAACCGGCTCGGTTAAACTTCGGGCTCAAGACGCGGGCGGTGTTTCCTGTTTCAATACCTGTCCTGCACCATCGCGAATCGTGACCGCCACCGGAAAACCGCTGCGCACGCTCTGCGTGACCACGCAAAATTCCTCGAACTGTTCTAGGGTGCGCTGCAGATGGGTCAGCGTTTCTGCGCGTGCGGCGAATTGAATCTCCACCGCCACGCCGCCCACCCGCAGTCTTCCCGCCGCATTCCGGGCGTAATGGCCGGTCACCTTTGCCGTCAGCCTGCCCGGCTCGTTTTTGAACTTGCGCAGCGCGAACAACAGGCTCGCCATCAGGCAATTCGCGATGCTGGCGGCCAACAGGCGCGACGGATTGGGCCCCGCGCCCTGCCCCAGCGGCGGCGGCTCATCGGTCAGCAATTCCGGCATCGTTTCATCGAAGCGCACCAGGAAGGCATAGTCCTGCTGCTGTTCCAGGGTAAGGCTGAACGTCTGCGTTTCACTCATGGCATTTCCTTTCGGGGATCGGCTTGTTCCGCATGGCCGTGGTCATGCGCATCGTCCTCGTGATCCTGCACCGTGCGCGTCCGCCACTGCACGGTGCGTATCATCGGTTCCGGCTGCAGGGTGGCGTGATGAATCGCGAAACGTTCTTCCAGCAAGGCGTGGCTGGCGTCCAGCACGCTTTCCCATTGCACGATGTCCTTTACCACCAGATGCGCGGTCAGCAGCGTTTCGCCCGCCTTCACCTGCCAGATGTGCAGATCATGCACCGAGGCCACGCCGGACACGGCGGCCAGCGCCTTGCCCACTTCCTCCGGCGCGATGTCGAACGGGGCGCCTTCCATCAGGCCGTGCAGCGCCTCGCGCAGCAAACGCACGCTGGAGAACAGGATCAGCGCGCCGATGAGCAGTGACAATATCGGATCGATCGGCGTCCAGCCGGTGAAGGTGATGACCAGCCCCGCCAGCAATGCCGCCACCGAACCGAGCAGGTCACCCATCACGTGCAACAGCGCGGCGCGGGTGTTGAGATTCTGCTCGCCGCGCGCCAGCAGCCACGCCACCAGCAGGTTGATGGCCAGACCGATGGCGGCGGTGATCGACACCGCCTCGCCCATCACCGGCTGCGGCGACTGCAAACGCTCGACAGCGGAGATCGTCAGCCACGCGATCAGTGCCAGCAGGCCCAGGCTGTTGATAAGCGCGGCGATAAACTCGGCGCGCCCCAAACCATAACTGTGGCGCAAGGAGGGCGGACGCTGCGCCAGCCAGGCCGCGCCCGCCGCGAGCAACAGTGCCGCTGCATCGTTGACCATATGCCCCGCGTCTGCCACCAAGGCCAGCGATCCGCCCCACAGGCCGACACCGGCCTCGACGGCGGCAAATCCCAGCGTGAGCAGCGTGGCCCACAGCAGGGTGCTGCCGGAGGCGGTGTGGTGATGGTGTGCGTGATCGTCGTGGTCGTGGCTCATGGTTTGCCTTGCGGGTTGCAGCAATCGGTGCGCCCTTGCTGGATGGGTGGACACGGCACGCTCCCGAAGGAACAGAACACGCAGCAGTCGCCGGGTTTTGGCTTGAGCACTGTCAGGCACGCCGGGCATTCGTAAAACCACTGGCAGGCATCGGTGGGCATGGTCAGCAATTCGGCATGGCCGCAGGCCGGACACGTCAGCAGGGATTGGAGCCGGATAGTCATTGCACCCCCTTGCGCCGCAGTACCCCGCTCAGTTGCGTGCCTGACAAGAGGGTATTGAACACCGTGCCGTATTTCTTCACGTTCTCGTGCAGCAAGGCCAGCCGCTGTTCGGACTCATCCGTATCCACGAGAATCTCGTAGGTGATGGATTCCATCTTCGGCGGTACATCCTGGCGCACTCCGTCCACCGTCACTTCCACGCCGCGCAGATTGAATTTCAGGATCGGCGTGATGCGCTCGATGCCCTTGATGATGCAGGCGGACAGTGCCGCCAGCAGCAGCTCGGCGGGATTGAAGGCATCAGCACGACCGGCCATATCCGTGTCCAGCGTGATCGCGGCCTCCTTGCAATGCGCCACACTGCCGTGGGCGTCGCTGCGCCGGGTGACGACATGAAAAGCCATTTTGGATGCGGGTTCGCCCATATCAGCCTCAAGTCGAAAAAAGTTGCCACCAGCGGCGGCGATTAGCGGGAATCGGCGCATGCAATTCGATCGCCTGCGGCGGCGTCATGCTGAGTATCCAGCCCGGCGGCGAGGCAGCGGTGCTGCATGACGATCCCATATGCGCAGGGTCGTACACCTTGATGAGGGTGGGCGATTCGGCATCGTCGGCATACACGATGCCGCAATACGTCTCGTCATGTTCCTGATGCAACAAGGCATCCAGCGCATCGATGCGTTGTGCCAGCGCCTCGCCCTGCAGCGGACGCTGCGGCACGGCTTCGCCAAGCTGATAGACATACCATGTTGGCGCGCGTTTAAAACTACCCAGTTCTGCGCGTTGAATTTTACCCAGGCACTTTAGCCACCTCCGGGGAGGCGGCGTTGGTCAGTGTAGCTCAGTTTTTCCATTTTTCGGCAGGATGTTCAGAACGGTTCGTCTTCAACAACGGCCTTCCCCCGCTTGCTTTGCTCCCGCGCCTTGATCCGTGATTTTGCGGTCGC
>NZ_BAAFRY010000030.1:0-15552 GCF_045866295.1 Ferrigenium sp. UT5 | reverse complement strand
GTTCTTCCAGGGCTACCGCCCGCAGTTCTACTTCCGCACCACCGACGTGACCGGAGCGGTCGAACTGCCGGCCGGCACCGAGATGGTGATGCCGGGTGACAACGTGAGCATCACGGTGAATCTGATCAACCCGATCGCCATGGAAGAAGGTCTGCGCTTCGCCATCCGCGAGGGCGGCCGTACCGTCGGCGCCGGGGTGGTTGCCAAGATCATCGAGTAAGAAAATGAGAAGGGTGAAGGGCGAAGCGGGGAGGGTTTGACCCTTCTCACTTTTCTCTATCTCCCTTCGCGAGTTTAGGCCAGTAGCTCAATTGGTAGAGTATCGGTCTCCAAAACCGAGGGTTGGGGGTTCGAGACCCTCCTGGCCTGCCAGTTATCAATGTAGAACGGATGTAAATGGCTGACAAAATCAAATTGCTGATCGCTGTGCTGCTGGTTGCAGCCGGGGTGGTCGGCTTCTATGCACTGGCTGATGCGGCGGCGGTATTGCGCGTTGTGGCGGTGCTGTTTGGCGTGTTGGCGGCGACCGGCGTGTTCTGGACATCGACGCAGGGAAAGCGTTTCTTCGGGTTTGCCGGTGAGTCGGTGAACGAGGCGAAACGCGTGGTGTGGCCGACGCGCAAGGAAACGATGCAGACCACCGGGATCGTGATTTTGTTTGCAATCGTGATGGCGCTGTTCCTGTGGGCAGTGGATGCGAGTCTGTTGCTGATCGTCAACAAGTTGATGGGACGGGGGGATTGATGGCCAAGCGTTGGTATGTGGTGCATACGTACTCGCAATTCGAGAAGAGCGTGCAGCGCGCACTGCTGGAACGCATCGAGCGCGCCGGCATGCAGGATATGTTCGGCCAGGTGTTGGTTCCGGTCGAGGAAGTGGTCGAGCTGAAATCGGGCCAGAAAAGCATCAGCGAGCGCAAGTTCTTTCCCGGTTATTTGCTGGTCGAGATGGAGATGACCGACGACACCTGGCACCTGGTCAAGAGTCTGCCCAAGGTGACCGGTTTTCTCGGGGGCAGCGCGATGAAGCCTTCGCCCATTTCGCAGAAGGAAGTGGACACGATCATGCAGCAGATGCAGGCGGGGGTGGAGAAGCCCCGGCCCAAGGTGCTGTTCGAGGTGGGCGAGGCGGTGCGCGTCAAGGAAGGCCCGTTCGCCGACTTCAATGGCTCGGTGGAAGAGGTCAATTACGACAAGAGCAAGCTGCGCGTTGCGGTCACCATTTTTGGCCGCTCGACGCCGGTGGAGTTGAGTTTCGGGCAGGTGGAAAAGGCCTAAAAAGAGGGGAAGGCTATAAGGGGGAAAAGAGACGGGCGCAGTTTGCGGTTGCCCTTCCATCTTCCCGCTTCTTCCTTCCCTGTATTAAACGGGGAGCGTATCGGAGTCGTTGCGATATGCGTTTAACCCACTGAAAAGGAGTCGCAAACATGGCAAAGAAAATCGTCGGCTATATCAAGCTGCAAGTTCCGGCCGGCAAGGCCAATCCCAGTCCTCCCATTGGTCCCGCACTCGGTCAGCGCGGCCTGAACATCATGGAATTCTGCAAGGCGTTCAACGCGCAGACCCAGGGTGTCGAGCCCGGCCTGCCGATCCCGTGCGTGATCACTGCCTATGCGGACAAGAGCTTCACCTTCGTGATGAAGACGCCGCCCGCGACCATTCTGATCAAGAAGGCCGCCGGCGTGCAAAAAGGCAGCAAGACGCCACATACCGACAAGGTCGGCAAGCTGACCCGCCAGCAGGCGGAAGACATCGCCAAGGCGAAGCAGCCCGACCTGACGGCGGCGGATCTGGATGCCGCAGTGCGCACCATCGCCGGCAGCGCGCGCAGCATGGGCATTACCGTGGAAGGGGTGAAATAACATGGCTCAAGTTTCCAAACGCTATAAAGCGATTGCGGCACAAGTCGATCGCAGCAAGTTGTATGGTCTGGATGAAGCACTGAAACTGGTGAAAGAGACCGCCAAGGCCAAGTTCGATGAGTCCATCGACGTTGCGGTGAATCTGGGGATCGATGCGAAGAAATCCGACCAGCTGGTGCGTGGCTCCGTGGTGCTGCCCAAGGGTACCGGCAAGACGGTGCGCGTGGCGGTCTTCGCCCAGGGCGCCAAGGCCGAAGAAGCGAAGGCGGCAGGCGCCGACATCGTAGGGTTCGACGATCTGGCGGAAAGCATCAAGGCCGGCAAGATGGATTTCGATATCGTGATCGCCGCGCCGGACGCCATGCGCATCGTCGGTCAGCTGGGTCAGATTCTCGGCCCGCGCGGCCTGATGCCGAACCCGAAGGTGGGCACGGTTTCCGCCGATGTGGCGGGGGCGGTGAAGAACGCCAAGGCCGGTCAGGTGCAGTACCGCACCGACAAGAACGGCATCATCCAGTGCACCATCGGTCGTGCTTCGTTCGCGCCCGAGGCGCTGCGGGAAAACCTGCTGGCACTGATCGATGCGCTGAACAAGGCGAAGCCGGCCAGCGCCAAGGGGGTGTATCTGAAAAAAGTGGCGATTTCCAGCACCATGGGCGTCGGGATTCGCGTCGAGCAGGCCAGCCTGGCTGCGTAATGTTTCGAATTTGACGGCGGAATTTCTTCTGTCGTCATCAGTTCTTTGGACTGCTGGCGTGGCTGGCAGCATCAAAGACCGTAGGTGTCGGAAGCGCGGTTGGCGGAAGACTTAATTGACGGAAGTTGCGTCTGCCCACGCAGATGGTGTGCCCGCAAGCGGAGAGTGAGATTGATTCCCTGTTTGAGGTCGCGGTCATTAACCCGGACATCTCAAGATGTCCGACATGAAGATGGAGAAAGACTTTGGCTCTTAATCTGCAAGAAAAGCAGGCGGTGGTCGCGGAAGTCAGTGCACAAGTGGCGCAGGCCCAGACGATCGTGCTGGCCGAGTATCGCGGCATCGAAGTCGGCGACATCACCAAATTGCGTGCCAATGCGCGTCAATCTGGGGTGTATCTGCGGGTGTTGAAAAACACGCTCGCGCGCCGTGCGGTGCAGGGCACTCCGTTCGAGGGGTTGGCTGAACAGATGGTGGGGCCGTTGTTGTACGGCATCAGCGCTGACGCAGTCGCCGCCGCGAAAGTGGTGCACGAATTCGCCAGGACGAACGACAAGCTGGTAATCAAGGCGGGTGCCTACAACGGCAAGGTCATGGATGTGGCGGGCGTCAATGCCCTCGCGACCGTGCCTTCCAAGGAAGTGCTGCTGGCGCAACTGCTGGGTCTGTTGCAGTCGCCTGTTTCCGGTCTGGCGCGCGTTATCGCGGCAGTGGCGGAACAGAAAACCGCGACCGCTTAATTTTTTCGAACTCTTAAATTCAGGAAGAACAAAATGGCATTTGATAAAGACGCATTCTTGGTGGCACTGGACGGCATGACCGTGCTGGAACTCAACGAACTGGTGAAGGCGGTCGAAGAGAAATTCGGCGTGTCCGCTGCCGCGATGGCTGCCCCGGCTGCCGGCGGTGCCGCGGGCGGTGCTGCCGCTGCGGCCGAACAAACCGAATTTACCGTGATTCTGAAGGCCGCCGGCGACGCCAAGGTCAATGTGATCAAGGTGGTTCGCGCAATCACCGGCCTGGGCCTGAAAGAAGCCAAGGATCTGGTGGACGGCGCGCCGAAGCCGGTGAAGGAAGGGGTCAACAAGGCGGACGCCGATGCGATCGCCAAGCAGCTGATCGAAGCGGGCGCAACTGCTGAAATCAAGTAAGCACTGGGTTGGGTGAAAGGCTGACGGTTTTGCCGTCAGCCTTTTGCCGCTTCTGAAAAGGAAACTGCAGAACCCGGCCGGAAGCCAGCGGATAGCGAGCGGAATGCGCTTGTTATCCCCTGTCTTCCAGTGTGGCGCCCGAGATGACGGCGCCGTATTTGAGAAATGCAAGCAGGCTCGTGCCGCAAGCGCGGGTTCGCAACCCATGTTGTCCAACTGTCGTGGAGATTATATGAGCTACTCTTTCACCGAAAAAAAACGCATCCGCAAAAGTTTTGCGAAGCGCAAAGGCGCGTTACCGGTGCCCTTCCTCCTGTCCACCCAGTTGGAGTCGTATAGCGCATTTCTGCAGGCCTGGACGCCGGCAGAGCAGCGCAAGAACGAAGGGCTGCAAGCCGCGTTCAATTCCATCTTCCCGATCGAGAGCCACAACAAGTTTGCCCGTCTCGACTTCGTCAGCTATCAGCTGGGCATGCCGCCGTTCGATGTGCGCGAATGCCAGCAGCGCGGTCTGACCTATGCTTCTCCGCTGCGCGCGCGCGTGCGCCTGTCCATCCTCGACAAGGAAGCCTCCAAGCCGACCGTCAAGGAAGTCAAGGAGCAGGAAGTCTATATGGGCGAGATCCCGCTGATGACCAATACCGGCTCCTTCGTGGTCAACGGCACCGAACGCGTCATCGTGTCGCAGCTGCACCGTTCGCCCGGGGTGTTCTTCGAGCATGACCGCGGCAAAACCCACTCCTCCGGCAAGCTGCTGTTTTCCGCGCGCGTGATCCCGTATCGCGGTTCCTGGCTGGACTTCGAGTTCGATGCCAAGGACTTCGTGTATTTCCGCATCGACCGTCGGCGCAAGCTGCCGGCCACCATTCTGCTGAAGTCTCTGGGTTACACCCCGGAACAGATTCTGGCGATGTTCTTCCAGTTCGATACGTTCCATTTCGGCAAGAAGGGCATCCAGTTCGAGGTGGTGCCGGAGCGTCTGCGCGGCGAAATCGCGCGCTTCGACATCGAGGGCAAGGGTGGCAAGCTGATCGTCGCCAAGGACAAGCGCATCACCGTGCGCCATATCCGCGAGATGCAGGAAGCCGGCATCGACAAGCTGACGGTTGCGGAAGACTTCGTGGCCGGCCGGGTGCTTGCCCACAATGTGGTGGACAAGGAGAGCGGCGAGATCATCGCCAATGCCAACGACGAAATCACCGAAGCGCTGCTGGAAACCATGAAGCAGGCCGGGGTGGCGAAGGTCCAGACGCTGTACACCAACGAGCTGGATCAGGGCGCCTACATCTCTCAAACCCTGCGTACCGATGAGACGACCGACCTGTGGACGGCGCGCGTAGCCATCTATCGCATGATGCGCCCCGGCGAACCGCCGACCGAGGATGCGGTGGAAGGATTGTTCAACGGCCTGTTCTTCAACGAAGAACGCTATGACCTGTCCGCCGTCGGCCGCATGAAGTTCAATCGCCGCGTGGGCCGTGCCGAGCTGACCGGAGCGAACACGCTTTCCAACGAGGATATCGTGGAAGTGATCCGGATTCTGGTCGAGCTGCGCAACGGTCGCGGCGAAATCGACGATATCGATCACCTGGGTAACCGCCGCGTGCGCGCGGTGGGCGAGTTGGCCGAGAACCAGTTCCGCGTCGGTCTGGCGCGCGTCGAGCGCGCGGTGAAGGAACGTCTGGGGCAGGCCGAAACGGACAATCTGATGCCGCACGATCTGATCAATGCCAAGCCGATCTCTGCGGCGGTCAAGGAATTCTTCGGTTCCTCGCAACTGTCGCAATTCATGGACCAGACCAACCCGCTGGCGGAAGTGACGCACAAGCGCCGCATTTCCGCGCTGGGACCGGGCGGTCTGACGCGCGAACGTGCCGGCTTCGAGGTGCGCGACGTGCATCCGACCCACTATGGCCGCGTGTGTCCGATCGAAACGCCGGAAGGCCCGAACATCGGCCTGATCAACTCGCTGGCACTGTATGCGCGTACCAACTCGTACGGCTTCATCGAAACGCCGTATCGCCGGGTATCCAAGAGCCGCGCCACGGATGATGTGGATTATCTGTCGGCCATCGAGGAAGGCAACTTCACCATCGCCCAGGCGAACGCCGAACTGGACAAGAAGGGGCACTTCACCAACGACATCGTGTCGGCACGGCAGCACAACGAGTTCGTATTGGCCGAACCCGAGAATATCGAATACATGGATGTGGCGCCCGCACAGGTGGTATCGGTGGCGGCTTCGCTCATTCCATTCCTGGAACACGATGACGCGAACCGCGCCTTGATGGGTGCGAACATGTCACGCCAGGCCGTGCCCTGCCTGCGTGCCGAGAAGGCCCTGGTCGGTACCGGCATCGAGCGCACTGTGGCGGTGGACTCTGGTACGGCGGTACAGGCCTGGCGCGGCGGTCGTGTCGATTACGTTGATTCCGGACGTATCGTGGTGCGGGTGAACGACGACGAGACGGTGGCCGGCGAGGTCGGCGTGGACATCTACAATTTGACCAAGTACACCCGTTCCAACCAGAACACCAACATCAACCAGCGTCCGCTGGTGCGCGTGGGCGACGTGATCGCGCGTGGCGATGTCGTGGCGGACGGCGCATCGACCGACATGGGCGAGCTGGCGCTGGGGCAGAACATGATGATCGCCTTCATGCCGTGGAACGGTTACAACTTCGAAGACTCGATCATGATCTCCGAGCGCGTGGTGGCGGAAGACCGCTTCACCTCGATCCATATCGAGGAACTGACGGTGATGGCGCGCGATACCAAGCTGGGCACGGAAGAGATCACGCGCGACATTCCCAACCTGTCCGAAGCGCAGATGGCGCGTCTGGACGAGTGCGGTATCGTGCACATCGGGGCGGAAGTCGGGGTGGGCGACGTGCTGGTGGGCAAGGTCACGCCGAAGGGCGAGACCCAGCTGACCCCGGAAGAGAAGCTGCTGCGTGCCATCTTCGGCGAAAAGGCATCCGACGTGAAGGACACCTCGCTGCGCGTCAAGGCCGGCATCTCCGGCACGGTCATCGACGTGCAGGTGTTCACCCGCGAAGGGCTGCAGCGCGACAAGCGCGCGCAACAGATCATCGACGACGAACTGGCGCGCTACAAGAAAGACCTGGCCGACCAGATGCGCATTGTCGAGGCCGACGCGTTCGCGCGCCTGGAGAAAATGCTGCACAACAAGGTCGCCAACGGCGGGCCGAAAAAGCTGGCCAAGGGCACGAAGCTCAACAAGGAATATCTGCACAGCGTTGAACATCACCAGTGGTTCGACATCCGCGTGGCTGACGACGAAGTGGCGTCACAGATGGAGCAGATCAAAGAAGCCTTGGCGCAGAAGCGGGTGGAGTTCGACGCCGCGTTCGAGTTGAAGAAGAAGAAGCTGACCCAGGGCGACGAGTTGCAAGCCGGCGTGCAGAAGATGGTCAAGGTCTATGTGGCGGTCAAGCGCCGCCTGCAGCCCGGCGACAAGATGGCCGGTCGCCACGGTAACAAGGGTGTGGTATCGCGCATCGTGCCGGTGGAAGACATGCCGCACATGGCCGACGGTACGCCGGTGGATATCGTGCTGAACCCGCTCGGCGTGCCGTCGCGGATGAACATCGGCCAGGTGCTGGAAGTCCACCTCGGCTGGGCGGCCAAGGGACTCGGCAGGAAGATCGCCGACATGTTGGCGGCACAAGCCAAGATCGCCGATCTGCGCAAGTTCCTCGGCAAGATATACACGGGTGAACAGGCGGAAGAAATTGCCTCGTTCAGCGACGAGGAAGTGGTCGAAATGTGCCGCAACCTGCGCGAGGGCGTGCCGTTTGCAACCCCGGTGTTTGACGGCGCCAGCGAGGAAGAGATCAAGGAATTGCTGGCGCTTGCGGATCTGCCGACCTCGGGCCAGATCCAGTTGTACGACGGGCGCACCGGCGATGCTTTCGACCGCAAGGTGACCGTGGGTTACATGCACGTGCTCAAGCTGCACCACCTGGTTGACGACAAGATGCACGCGCGTTCGACCGGTCCGTACAGCCTGGTCACCCAGCAACCGCTGGGCGGCAAGGCGCAGTTCGGCGGCCAGCGCTTCGGCGAGATGGAAGTGTGGGCGCTGGAAGCTTACGGGGCGGCCTACATCCTGCAGGAAATGCTGACCGTGAAGTCGGATGACGTGAACGGCCGTACCAAGGTGTACGAGAACATCGTCAAGGGCGACCACAAGATCGACGCCGGCATGCCCGAGTCGTTCAACGTGCTCACCAAGGAAATCCGTTCGCTGGGTATCGACATCGATCTGGAACGTCATTAAGACCGCTGCGAATAGAAAACAAGGAGCTACCACATGAAATCAATTTTGGATCTGTTCAAGCAAGTCACGCAAAAGGAAGAGTTCGACGCGATCAAGATCGGTCTGGCCTCTCCCGAGAAGATCCGTTCGTGGTCCTACGGCGAAGTGAAGAAGCCGGAGACCATCAACTACCGCACGTTCAAGCCCGAGCGCGACGGTCTGTTCTGCGCCAAGATCTTCGGCCCGGTGAAGGACTATGAGTGTCTGTGCGGCAAGTACAAGCGTCTCAAGCATCGCGGCGTGATCTGCGAGAAGTGCGGCGTGGAAGTCACCTTGTCCAAGGTGCGCCGCGAGCGCATGGGTCACATCGAACTGGCCTCGCCGGTCGCCCACATCTGGTTCCTGAAGTCGCTGCCGTCGCGTCTGGGCATGGTGCTGGACATGACCCTGCGCGACATCGAGCGCGTGCTGTACTTCGAAGCCTTTGTCGTGACCGAGCCCGGCATGACGCCGTTGAATCGCGGCCAGTTGTTGTCGGAAGATGACTACATCGCCAAGATCGAAGAGTACGGCGACGAGTTCACCGCCCTGATGGGGGCGGAGGGTGTACGTGCCCTGTTGCACGCATTGGATGTGCCGGCTGAAGTGGAGAAGATTCGCGCCGAACTGGAAGCGACCGGCTCCGAGACCAAGATCAAGAAATATGCCAAGCGCCTGAAGGTGCTGGAAGCCTTCATGCAGTCCGGCATCAAGCCGGAGTGGATGGTGATGGAAGTGCTGCCGGTGCTGCCGCCGGAACTGCGTCCGCTGGTGCCGCTGGACGGCGGCCGTTTCGCGACCTCCGATCTGAACGATCTGTATCGTCGTGTCATCAACCGCAACAACCGCCTGCGCCGCCTGTTGGAACTGAAGGCCCCGGACATCATCGTGCGCAACGAGAAGCGCATGCTGCAGGAATCGGTTGACTCGCTGCTGGATAATGGCCGTCGCGGCAAGGCGATGACCGGCGCCAACAAGCGTCCGCTGAAGTCGCTGGCCGACATGATCAAGGGCAAGGGCGGTCGTTTCCGCCAGAACCTGCTGGGCAAGCGCGTGGACTACTCGGGTCGTTCCGTGATCGTGGTGGGACCGCAGCTCAAACTGCATCAGTGCGGTCTGCCCAAGAAGATGGCGCTGGAACTGTTCAAGCCGTTCATCTTCGAGCGTCTGGAAAAGATGGGACTGGCCACCACGATCAAGGCCGGCAAGCGCATGGTCGAGGCGGAAGAGCCTGTCGTGTGGGACATCCTGGAAGAAGTCATCCGTGAACATCCGGTGATGCTGAACCGTGCGCCGACGCTGCACCGTCTGGGTATCCAGGCATTCGAGCCGATCCTGATCGAAGGCAAGGCGATCCAGCTGCATCCGCTGGTCTGTTCCGCATTCAACGCCGACTTCGACGGCGACCAGATGGCGGTGCACGTGCCCCTGTCGCTGGAAGCGCAGATGGAAGCGCGCACCCTGATGCTGGCCTCGAACAACGTGCTGTCGCCCGCCAACGGCGAGCCGATCATCGTGCCGTCGCAGGATATCGTGCTGGGTCTGTACTACATGACGCGCGAGAAGGTCGGCGCGCTGGGCGAAGGCGCCATGCTGGCCGATGTGTCCGAAGTGTTGCGCGCCTATCGCTCCGGCCACGTTGATCTGCAAGCCAAGGTGCTGGTGCGTATCAAGGAGACCGTCAAGAACGAAGCCGGCGACAAGGAAGACAAGTACACCCGTTACGAGACCACCGTCGGGCGTGCCATTCTGTCCGAGTTGCTGCCGCCCAATCTGCCATTCAGCTTTGTCAACAAGGCGCTGAAGAAGAAAGAGATCTCGCGCCTGATCAATGCCAGTTTCCGCCGTTGCGGGCTGCGCGACACGGTGATCATGGCCGACCAGCTGATGTACACCGGCTTTGCCTACGCGACCCGCGCCGGCATCTCCATCTGCGTGGATGACATGCTGGTGCCGCAACAGAAGAATCAACTGATCGAGGCGGCCGAGAAGGAAGTGCACGAAATCCACACCCAGTACACCTCGGGTCTGGTGACGCAAGGCGAGCGTTACAACAAGGTGGTGGATATCTGGGGCCGCACCGGCGACCAGGTCGCCAAGGCGATGATGGATCAGCTCGGGGTGGAACCGGTGCTGGATCGCCTGACGGGCGAGGCCCTGTTTGACAAGAAGGGCAAGGCGATCACCCAGGAGTCGTTCAACTCCATCTACATGATGGCGGACTCCGGCGCACGCGGCTCGGCGGCGCAGATCCGCCAGTTGTCCGGGATGCGCGGCCTGATGGCGAAACCGGACGGCTCGATCATCGAGACGCCGATTACCGCGAACTTCCGCGAAGGCCTGAACATGCTGCAGTACTTCATCTCCACCCACGGCGCGCGCAAGGGCTTGGCGGATACCGCGCTGAAGACGGCTAACTCAGGCTACCTGACCCGTCGTCTGGTCGATGTGACCCAGGATTTGGTGGTGATCGAAGAGGATTGCGGTACCGAAAACGGGCGCTCGATGAAAGCGCTGGTCGAGGGGGGCGAAGTGATCGAGGCCTTGCGCGACCGCATTCTGGGACGCGTGGTGGCGGCGGATGTCGTCAATCCGGATACCGCAGAGACCTTGTATGAGGCCGGCACTTTGCTGGACGAGGACAAAGTGGAGCAAATCGAGGCGCTGGGCATCGACGAGGTGCGCGTACGCACCCCGCTGACCTGCGATACGCGCTACGGTCTGTGCGCCAAGTGCTATGGCCGCGATCTCGGGCGCGGCGGACTGGTCAACGTGGGCGAGGCGGTCGGCGTGATCGCGGCGCAATCCATCGGCGAACCGGGCACCCAGCTCACCATGCGCACCTTCCACATCGGCGGTGCGGCATCGCGTACCGTGGTGGCCAGCCAGGTGGAAAGCAAGTCGCAGGGCGCCATCAAATACAGTCCGAACATGCGCACCGTGACCACCGCCTCGGGCGGCCTGGTCGTGGTGGCGCGTTCCGGCGAGGTGCTGATCGTGGATGACCACGGTCGCGAGCGCGAACGGCATAAGGTGCCTTATGGCGCGAATCTGGCGGCGCAGGAAGGGGCGAGTGTCAAGGCCGGGGTGGTGCTGGCGACCTGGGATCCGCATACCCGTCCGATCATCACCGAGTACGCGGGTCAGGTGCGCTTCGAGAATATCGAGGAAGGCTCCACCGTGGCCAAACAGATCGACGAAGTGACCGGCCTGTCCACGCTGGTCGTCATCGACCCGAAACGCTCCACGTCAACCAAGGGCGGACGCCCGCTGGTGCGACTGCTGGATGACAAGGGCAGCGAGATCAAGATTTCCGGTACCGATACCGCCATCTCGGTGGCGTTCCAGATCGGCTCCATCATCACCGTGGAAGACGGCCAACATGTGGGCGTGGGCGATGTGCTGGCCCGTATCCCGCAGGAATCCTCCAAGACGCGCGACATCACCGGCGGTCTGCCGCGGGTGGCCGAGCTGTTCGAGGCGCGTTCGCCGAAAGACGCGGGCATGCTGGCGGAAGTCACCGGCACCGCATCGTTCGGCAAGGAGACCAAGGGCAAGCAGCGTCTGGTCATCACCGATGTGGAGGGTGTGGCACACGAGTTCCTGATCCCGAAAGAGAAGCACGTGCTGGTGCACGATGGCCAGGTGGTGAACCAGGGCGAGATGATCGTGGACGGCCCGGCCGACCCGCACGACATCCTGCGCCTGCTCGGCATCGAGGCGCTGGCGCGCTATATCACCGACGAAGTGCAGGATGTGTACCGCCTGCAAGGGGTGAAGATCAACGACAAGCACATTGAGGTGATCGTGCGCCAGATGCTGCGCCGTGTCCTGATCGTGGATGCGGGGGAGACGACCTTCATTCCGAACGAGCAGGTCGAGCGAGCCGAGTTGCTGAAGGAGAACGAGCGCGTCGAGGCGGAAGGCAAGCGTCCGGCGACATTCCAGTATGTGTTGCTGGGGATTACCAAGGCCTCGCTGTCCACCGATTCGTTTATCTCTGCCGCGTCGTTCCAGGAGACCACGCGCGTGCTGACCGAGGCGGCGATCATGGGCAAGCGGGACGAGCTGCGCGGCCTGAAGGAGAACGTCATCGTCGGCCGGCTGATCCCGGCGGGCACGGGGTTGGCCTATCACGTGTTTCGCCGCAAGCAGCGTCTGGGGCTCGATGTGGCCAATGGCGCCGGATTGCAGGAACTGGAAAGCAGTGCAGAAGCGCAGGAAGGCGTGTAGTTTCCTTGACAGTTCACTCTTGCATCAATAGAATGCGCGGTCTTTTTAGTCCGTGCATTTCTGTTGGGCGGATTTGCAGCGCTTTGCTGCGATGCAGTTTTTGCAAAAAAGCAGCGTTTTTATAACCAAAAGTATTCAGGAAGCGAAGATAAAAGATGCCAACAATTAACCAGTTAGTGCGCAAGCCCCGGACGACGGAAGTCATCAAGAGCAAGGTGCCTGCGCTTGCCGGCAGCCCGCAAAAACGCGGCGTCTGCACGCGTGTCTATACCACGACACCGAAGAAGCCGAACTCTGCGCTGCGCAAGGTAGCGAAAGTGCGTTTGGTCAACGGTTTCGAGGTGATCTCCTACATCGGCGGCGAAGGCCACAATCTGCAGGAGCACAGCGTAGTGTTGCTGCGCGGCGGCCGGGTCAAGGACTTGCCGGGTGTGCGCTACCACATGGTGCGCGGCAGCCTGGATACGGCGGGCGTGAAGGATCGCAAGCAGTCCCGTTCGAAGTACGGCGCGAAGCGTCCGAAAAAAGCGTAATTCAAACTAGACAGAAATAACCGAGGTAGCGAAATGCCAAGACGTAGAGAAGTCCCCAAGCGCGAAGTTCTGCCCGACCCAAAATTCGGTAACCAGGATCTTTCCAAGTTCGTCAACGTGCTGATGACCGACGGCAAGAAGTCGGTGGCCGAGCGCATTTTGTATGGTGCGCTGGCGCAGGTTGGCAAGAAGAGCGGCAAGGACCCGATCGAGGTGTTCAATCTCGCGCTGAACAACGCCAAGCCGCAGGTGGAAGTGAAAAGTCGCCGCGTCGGCGGTGCCAACTACCAGGTTCCGGTTGAGGTGCGTCCGTCGCGTCGCATGGCGCTGGCCATGCGCTGGCTGAAGGATTTTGCGCGCAAACGCGGCGAGAAGTCGATGGACATGCGCCTGGCGGGCGAGTTGATCGATGCTTCCGAGGGTCGTGGCGGCGCAGTCAAGAAGCGTGAGGAAGTTCACCGCATGGCCGAGGCCAACAAGGCATTCTCGCACTTCCGTTTCTAATCAAGAATCCAGAGTCAGGTAATCATCGTGGCACGTAAAACACCAATCGAACGCTATCGCAATATCGGCATCAGTGCGCACATTGATGCGGGCAAAACCACCACCACCGAGCGCATCCTGTTTTATACAGGAGTGAATCACAAGATCGGCGAGGTGCACGATGGTGCGGCCACGATGGACTGGATGGAGCAGGAGCAGGAGCGCGGCATCACCATCACTTCCGCCGCGACGACCTGTTTCTGGCGGGGCATGGAAAACAATTTCGCCGAGCACCGCTTCAACATCATCGACACCCCGGGGCACGTGGACTTTACCATCGAGGTGGAGCGCTCCATGCGCGTGCTGGACGGCGCCTGCATGGTGTATTGCGCGGTCGGTGGTGTTCAGCCCCAATCCGAAACGGTGTGGCGTCAGGCCAACAAGTATCACGTGCCACGCTTGGCGTTCGTGAACAAGATGGACCGCTCCGGCGCCAACTTCTTCAAGGTGGTTGACCAGATGCAGACCCGCCTGAAGGCGAGTCCGGTTCCCATCGTGATCCCCATCGGCGCGGAAGATAATTTCGTCGGCGTGGTTGACCTGATCAAGATGAAGGCGATTTACTGGGATGAAGCCTCGCAGGGCATGAAGTTCGACTACCGCGAGGTTCCGGCCGAGTTGCTTGCCACGGCCCAGGAGTGGCGCGAGAAGATGGTCGAATCCGCTGCAGAAGCTTCGGAAGAGCTGATGAACGCCTATCTGGAAAATGGCGATTTGAGCCAGGATCAGATCATTCTTGGTTTGCGTACCCGGACCATTGCCTGCGAAATCCAGCCGATGTTGTGCGGCTCTGCTTTCAAGAACAAGGGCGTGCAGCGCATGCTGGATGCGGTGGTCGAGCTGCTGCCGTCCCCGGTGGATATTCCCGATGTGAAGGGCGAGACCGAAGCGGGTGAGCCGGCCAGTCGCAAGGCCGACGATAGCGAAAAATTCTCCGCACTGGCGTTCAAGTTGATGTCCGATCCGTTTGTGGGGCAGCTGACTTTCGTGCGCGTGTATTCCGGTGTGCTGAAAAAAGGTGACACGGTTTATAACCCGGTGCGCGGCAGGAAAGAGCGTATCGGTCGTATCGTGCAGATGCACGCCAACGAGCGGCAGGAGATTGACGAGATTCTGGCGGGCGATATTGCTGCCTGTATCGGCCTGAAGGAAGTGACCACCGGCGAGACGTTGTGCGACCCGGACAAGCCGATCATTCTGGTGCGCATGGTGTTCCCGGATCCGGTGATTCACGTCGCCGTCGAGCCGAAGACCAAGGCCGACCAGGAAAAGATGGGCCTGGCGCTCGGGCGCCTGGCGCAGGAGGATCCTTCCTTCCGCGTGCGCACCGACGAAGAGTCGGGGCAAACCATCATTTCCGGCATGGGCGAATTGCACCTGGAAATTCTGGTGGACCGCATGAAGCGCGAGTTTGGCGTTGAAGCGAATGTGGGTGCGCCGCAGGTGGCCTACCGCGAAGCCATCCGCAAGCCGGTCGAAATCGAAGGCAAGTACGCCAAACAGACGGGTGGCCGCGGTCAATACGGTCACGTTTGGCTGAAGATGGAGCCGAACGAGGCCGGCAAGGGTTTTGAATTCGTCGATGCGATCAAGGGGGGTACCGTGCCGCGCGAATTCATTCCGGCGGTGGAAAAAGGTTTGCGCGAAACGCTGCCGAGCGGTGTGCTGGCCGGCTTCCCGGTGGTGGACGTCAAGGTTACTTTGTTTGACGGTTCCTATCACGATGTGGACTCCAACGAGAATGCCTTCAAGATGGCGGCCTCGATGGCCTTCAAGGATGGCATGCGCAAGGCGAATCCCGTACTGCTCGAGCCGATGATGTCGGTGGAAGTCGAAACGCCGGAGGACTATACCGGCACGGTGATGGGCGACCTGTCTTCCCGTCGCGGCATGGTGCAGGGCATGGATGACATGGTCGGTGGCGGCAAAGCGGTGAAGGCGGAAGTGCCTTTGTCCGAGATGTTCGGTTATTCGACGTCGTTGCGTTCCGCCACCCAGGGCCGCGCGACCTACACCATGGAATTCAAGCACTACGCCGAGGCGCCGAAGAACGTCGCCGAAGCCATCATGAACAAGAAATAAATTTTGATTTAGAGGACGACTATCATGGCAAAGAGCAAATTTGAACGTACCAAACCGCACGTAAACGTCGGCACGATTGGCCACGTTGACCACGGCAAGACCACCCTGACGGCGGCGATCACCACCGTGCT
>NZ_BAAFRY010000029.1:0-17471 GCF_045866295.1 Ferrigenium sp. UT5 | reverse complement strand
ATGCGATGACGAGTGGATGAGCGGAAAAATCTATTTGAACATGAACACCTGATGCACGACCTCAAGAATTTTGCTCGTGAGAACTTTTACAGAAAAGGTGTTGCACAATCGACACTGGTTTACAAGTCGCCGCAGAAATTCTGGATCGAATCATGTAGCGCCTGGTATTGATTGGGTGTGAAAATTTCGAACACACCAAAATTTCAGATAAATACGACATGGCCCAATCCCCAGAATTGCTCGACCAAGTGCACGATAAGTTGCGGGTGAAGCATTACACGCTACGCACCGAGCAAAGTTATGTGGACTGGATTAAACGCGTTATTTACTTTCACGACAGGCGCAGCCCCAGAGATATCAAGAGACGGTTGCCTGTCGCCCACGCAGGCTAACCTGGTGTCCGCAAAGCATTTTTTTCTTACCCACAAAACTTGTGGATAACTTTGTGGATGGAAGCGGTTCCCGCACATCCAAAAGCCTGCTCTTATCGTATTTTTGGCAGATTGCACAAAAATTAAACATAAGAAATGATTTATATAAATCAATAAGTTGGAATTAAGTGGTTGAGATTGAAGGCGTTGTGCACCCGCGCAAGCCCCGAATCGACTGGGGGTTGTGGATGATTGCCGTTTGTCAATATGCCATTTGGCCTATTTTTTTCAGGCCGCAGGGTTACTTGAGCTGGTGGAGCAGGGCGTCACGCAAGGTCTGGATCGCGTGATGATCGGGTAACTCTTTGCACCCTAACCAGAATGTGTCTTCCGCGCGGGCGCCCAGGGTGTTGATCTTGGCGCTGCGGATCGTGACCTGATGCTGGGTCAGCAGATAGGCGATGCGCGCCAGCAATCCGGGACGGTCGCCTGCCACCAGTGAAAGGATGCAGTGTCCCTTGTCGTTGCGCCGGATATCCACCTCGGGCGTGATGGGAAAATGCTTGAGCTGTCGGCTTTGGCGGCCAAAGGCCGGTTCCGGAATCGTTTTGGCATCCCCGATATATTCGGCCAGGGCATACTCGATATAGTTCATCACATCGCGATAAGCGGTCTTGTCGTTGCTCGCGTCCATCACCAGAAAACTGTCGAGGGCAAAGCCAAGCCGGGTCGTGTGGACCTTGGCTTCCATGATGTTGTAGTTCATGCGCGCGAAAAAATTGCAGATGCGGGCGAATAGATAGGGCTGGTCAGGCTGGAAGATCAATACCTGCAAGCCCTCTCCGATCCGGCTCAAACGGGTTTTGATGGCCGGTTTGTCCACCGCGTGCAGGCGCGCCAGCACACGCGTATGCCAGGCGATCTCCTGGGCCTCGTGCTGGATGAAATAGTCGTCGTCAAGTTGCGACCAGAACGGGCGATAGGATTCCGGCTGGATCGCATACAGGCTCAACAGGGCAGCCGCCTCGCTCTGGGTGGCACCGATCTGGTCGGCGATTCTGCCGTGTGCCAGATAATGGCGCGTCGCCTGGTACAGGTCTTCCAGCAATTTTCCTTTCCACGCGTTCCAGACCTTGGGGCTGGTACCGCGCACATCTGCGACGGTGAGCAGATACAGCGCAGTCAGGTGGCGTTCGTCCGGAATGCGGGCAGCGAAAGCGGCAATCACGTCCTGGTCGGTCAGATCCTGTTTTTGCGCGGTGGCTGACATCAGCAGGTGATGTTCGACCAGCCAGACGATCAGCGCCATGTCGCCTTGGGCGATGCCGTGCTGGTGGCAGAAACGCACCACGTCGCGGCGTCCGAGCAGGGAATGGTCGCCGCCGCGCCCTTTGGCGATGTCGTGGAACAGACCGGCCAGATATAGCAGATGCGGTTGTTCAAACTGGCCGATCAAACGGCTGCTCAAGGGAAACTCGTGCGCGTATTCCGGCAGCGATGCGCGGCGCAGATTGCGGACCACCATCAGGATGTGCTCGTCCACGGTATAGACGTGGAACAAATCATGCTGCATCTGCCCCACGATGCGGCCGAAGGCGGGTAGATAGCGTCCCAGAATGTCCATCTGGTTCATGCGTCGCAGACCATGGGTCAGTCCCTGGCCGTGCAGCAAGATGCGCATGAACCGTTCGCGGTTGGCCGGGTCGGCACGGAATGCCGGACCGATCAACCTGCGCGCGCGCCACAAGGCGCGCACGGTGGCGGCGGAAAACCCGGTCAGTTCCGGATGCTGTTGCAGCAGCAGAAAACTTTCCAGGATGGCACCCGGCACACGCTCGAACAACTGATCGTCGAGGGCGCCCAGTTTGTCGCCGCGCGCGATGAAGTGCCGGTTCAGGGTGCGCGTCTCGGCCTGCGGGAACAGGCGCGCCCGCAGCGTCTGCATCAGCACGTCGTTCAGGAGCTGGATCTCGCGCTTGGTCCGGTAGTAGCGTCGCATCATGCGCTCGCTCGCGCGCAGTTGCGGGGTCGCCGCGATATGCAGTTGCTGTGCCAGTGGTTGCTGGTAGTCGAACACCAGGCGGTCGTCGTGGCGTCCGCACAACTGGTGCAGGCGGATGCGCATATCCTGCAGCAGACGCTGGTGGTGCTGCGCCTGGCGCGCCTCACTCGCCGTCAGCAGGCCGTTTTGCGCCAGCGCATGCCAGGTGTGGCCGAGACCGGCGGCCCGCGCAATCCACAGCACACTATGCAGGTCGCGCAAACCGCCGGGACTTTCTTTCAGGTTGGGTTCCAGATTGAAGTCGATGTCGGTATAGCGCCTGTAGCGTTCGTTTTGTTCCTGTTGTTTGCCGAGATAGAAAGCGCGCACATCGAGATGGTGCTGCCGGGCCTCCAGCAGTTCGGCAAAGCATTTGCGCGAACCGTCAACCAGGCGTGCCTCGAGCAAATTGGTCTGCACGGTGATGTCGGCGCTGGCGTCGATGCACTGTGCCACGGTGCGCACGCTGTGGCCGACTTCCAGCCCGATATCCCACCATTGCCCCACCAGTTCCTGCAAGCGCTGTTGCAATGCGCCGTCGGCGTCCCGCGGCAGCAAAATCAGCAGATCGACATCGGAACGGGGGTACAGCTCGGCGCGGCCATAGCCACCGACCGCCACCAGCGCCAGTTCGTCTGGCAGGCCTGAAGTCCGCCAGAGCAGGCGCAAGTGTTCGTCGATGGCGCGGGTATGGTCGCGCAGATAACGCGCGGGATTCGGGTTCGCCGCATACTGTTCGAGCAGAGTCTGGCGCGCGCGGCGCAAACTCTCCTTGATCCCGGCGAGTGTTTGCATGACCGGAATTCAGGCGGGGATGGGGGGCGAACCGGCGGAAAGGGTCAGCACTTCGAAACCGTCCGGCGTGACCAGAATGGTGTGTTCCCACTGTGCGGACAGACTATGGTCCTTGGTGACCACAGTCCAGCCGTCACCCAGCTGCTTGATCCCGGCCTTGCCGGCGTTGATCATCGGTTCGATGGTGAAGATCATGCCCGCTTCCAGTTCCACGCCGCTGCCGGGTTTGCCGTAATGCAGCACCTGAGGCTCCTCGTGGAATTTGCGCCCGATGCCGTGACCGCAGAATTCGCGCACCACACTGTAGCCGAGCCCTTCGGCAAAGGTCTGGATGGCATGGCCGATGTCGCCCAGATGCGCACCGGCGCGCACCTGGCGGATGCCCACCCACATCGCCTCATAGGTTTTCTCGCACAGGCGTTTGGCCTGGATCGAAGGCTCGCCGACGCAGTACATGCGGCTGGTGTCGCCGTGCCAGCCGTCCTTGATGGTGGTGATGTCCAGGTTGACGATATCGCCGTTCTTCAGTTTCTTGTCGCCGGGCACGCCATGGCAGACCTGATGGTTGATCGAGGTGCAGATCGACTTGGGATAAGGCGTGTGGCCGCCCGGCGCGTAATTGAGCGGGGCGGGGATGCAACCCTGCACGTCCACCATGTAGTCGTGGCAAAGTTTGTCCAGTTCGTCCGTGGTAACCCCCGCCTGCACGAAGGGGCCGATGTAATCCAGCACTTCACCGGCGAGGCGGCCGGCGACGCGCATCTTTTCGATTTCCTGCGGGGTTTTGATGCTGATTGACATGGTGTGCAACTTTCAAAGAGTGAGGCGCGAGGATAGTAGATAGCCCCGTACAGCACAACAAAAAAGGCACACCTCGCGGTGTGCCCCTTCGGTATTGCGGCGGAGGGTTAGCGCTTGTTGCCGCTATTGTGCCCGCGACCCAGCGAGAAGCTGGTGCCTTGCGGGCGGCGGTTGCTGTTGAACGGGGCTGGTGCGCGGTTGCCGTTCACGCTGGCGTTGGCATTGCTGCGCGGCTGCATATCGTTGAAGCGATTGTTCGCAGGACCTTCGCGGCGCGGGAATGCACCCTGCTCGTCACGCGTAAAGCTGTGACGACTGTCCGGTGCGTGATGGCGCGGTGCCGCGCCACGGGGGCCGTTGCCGTTGCGCGGGCCATTATTGAATCTTGGGCTGCCATTGCTGCCACGCGGACCATTGCGTCCGCCGGGTGATGCGGCACGCGGCTTGAACTTCGGCTCCAGACCTTCGATCGTGTGCGTCTGGATCGTTTGGCCGGTGAAGCGTTCGATATTGCGCACCGTCCCGGCATCGCGGTTGGAGGCGAAGGACACGGCAATGCCGGTTGCGCCGGCGCGGCCGGTGCGCCCGATGCGGTGCACATAATCCTCGGCGAACTTGGGCAGGTCGAAGTTGATGACGTGGGTGATGCCGGGCACGTCGATGCCGCGCGCGGCGACATCGGTGGCGACCAGCACGCGCACATTGCCGCGGCGCAGATTGACCAGGGTGCGGTTGCGTTCGCGCTGGTTCATATCGCCATGCAGGGCGGCGGCGGCGTGGCCCTGTGCCGACAAGCTGTCAGCCAGGGAGTCGGCATCGCGCTTGGTGGCCGTGAAGACAATGGCCTGGTTCAGATCGACATCGCGCAGGATATGGTCGAGCAGACGATTCTTGTGTGCCATGTCGTCGGTGTACATCAGTTTCTGCTCGATGTTTTCGTGGCGCGCCTGGATGGCCGCGACGCTGATCCGTTTCGGAGATTTCAGCAGGCGCTGCCCCAGATTGCCGATCGCGCCGTCCAGCGTGGCGGAGAACAGCAGGGTTTGACGGGTCTTGGGGGTGGCAGCGGCGATGCGTTCCACGTCGTCGATGAAGCCCATGTCCAGCATGCGGTCGGCTTCGTCCAGTACCAGCATTTCCAGGCGCGAGAAATCAATGCGGCCGCGCTCGATGTGGTCGATCAAGCGTCCGGGCGTGGCGACCAGAATATCGACAAAGCCGGACAGCAGTTTGTTCTGTAGCGGATAGGGCATGCCGCCGAGGATGCTCACCACTTTGACGCGCATGTGCTTGCCGTATTTGCTGGCGGCGTCGGAAACCTGTTGCGCCAGTTCACGCGTCGGGGTCAGCACCAGAATGCGCGGCCCTTTGCTGCGCACGGCGGATTCGACCGACAGTTTTTGCAAGGCGGGCAGGATGAACGCGGCCGTTTTGCCGGTGCCGGTCTGGGCGGAGGCCATCAGGTCGTGTCCGGCCAGTGCCTGCGGAATCGCTTCCGCCTGGATCGGGGAGGGGACGGTATAGCCGGCTTCCTGCACGGCCGACAGGATGGCAGGGGCCAGGCCCAGCGAAGCGAAAGTAATGGCCGCTTCAGCAGGCATGGGTGTTACAGGGGTAACGATATTTTCAGACAAGGTCATTCCTTATGATTATTTGAAACAAAGCGCATGCGTGGCTTAAAGCCACACAATGGAAATTCAGTAGGGGGGAGTACAAAAACCTCTACCGGCGCAAACAAACATCGTCGCTAACCGGTGAAGCTTGGCGCATCTTTGGCAACAGATGCAGAGGGTCAGGAAACGATGAACTCGATACCGCCTTGGCGGGCAGCAAGGCGCGCATTATACGGATAGGTGGCGGAATTGCCAGCATTATTTTCCGGTTTCGCCCCTGCGCTTGAAATCGGCTGCAGCATCCCCATCTGGGCGGCACCCTATTTTTTGGATACGGAGAAAAGATGACTACCAGCACCACTGCCAACCGCGAAACGATGGGTTTCCAGACCGAAGTCAAACAGCTGCTGCAGCTGATGATCCATTCGCTGTATTCCAACCGCGAGATTTTCCTGCGCGAGCTGGTGTCGAATGCGTCCGACGCCTGCGACAAACTGCGCTTCGAGGCGCTGCACAACGAGGCGCTGTACGAGGACGATTCCGATCTGGCGATCCGCGTCTCCTTCGACAAGGATGCGCGCACGCTGACCATCGCCGACAACGGCATCGGCATGAACCGCGACGAGGTCATCGCCAACCTGGGCACCATCGCCAAGTCCGGCACGCGCGAGTTCTTCGGCAAACTCTCCGGCGACCAGCAGAAGGATGCCAACCTGATCGGGCAGTTCGGCGTGGGTTTCTATTCCGCTTTCATCGTGGCCGACAAGGTGAGCGTGTTGACGCGCCGTGCCGGCGAGCAGGCCGACCAGGGCGTGCGCTGGGAATCGGACGGCGGCGGCGAGTTCGCCATCGAGATGGTGGAGAAGGCGGCACGCGGTACCGAGATCACCCTGCATCTGCGCGAAGGTCAGGACGACCTGCTGGCCGGGTACAAATTGCGCGAGATCGTGAAGAAGTATTCCAACCACATCGTGCAGCCGATCCTGATGACGAAGGAAGAGTGGAAGGATGGCGGCTACGTCACCATCGACGAGGACGAGACCGTCAATCAGGCCACCGCGCTGTGGGCCAAGCCCAAGAGTGAGATCACTGACGAGCAGTACCAGGAGTTCTACAAGCACGTCGGCCACGATTACGACGACCCGCTGGCCTGGAGCCATGCGCGCGTCGAGGGCAAGGCCGAATACACGCAACTGCTGTACATCCCCAAGCATGCGCCGTTCGACCTGTGGGACCGCAACGCGCGCCACGGCATCAAGCTCTATGTGCGCCGCGTGTTCATCATGGACGACGCCGAACAGTTGATGCCGCTCTACCTGCGCTTCGTGCGCGGGGTGGTCGATTCCGCCGACCTGCCGCTCAACGTCTCGCGCGAGATATTGCAGGAGTCGAAAGACATCGAGGCCATCCGCAAGGGCTGCACCGGCAAGGTGCTGGGACTGCTCGCCGACATGGCGGAGAAGGAGCCGGAGAAATACGCCACCTTCTGGAAGGAGTTCGGCCAGGTGCTGAAGGAGGGCGCGGGCGAGGATTTCGCCAACAAGGACAAGATCGCCGGTCTGTTGCGTTTCGCCTCCACCAAGGCAGACAGTAACGAGGAGACCGTGTCGCTGAAGGACTACATCGCGCGCATGAAGGACGGCCAGGACAAGATTTACTACGTCACCGCCGAAACCTTCAACGCCGCCAAGCACAGCCCGCACCTGGAAGTGTTCCGCAAGAAGGGCATCGAAGTGCTGCTGCTCTCGGAACGCGTGGATGAGTGGATGCTGGGCTACCTCACCGAGTTTGAAGGCAAGCCGCTCGCTTCCGTCGCCAAAGGCGACCTTGACCTCGGCGCGCTGGCCGACGCAGCCGAGAAGCAGGAACAGGAAAAGCAGGCCGACGAATTCAAGCCGCTCACAGAGAAGATCAAGAACAGCCTCGGTGACAAGGTCAGGGAAGTGCGCGTCACCCATCGGTTGACGGATTCACCGGCCTGTCTGGTGGCGGACGAGCATGACCCGAGCGGCAATCTAGCGCGCCTGCTCAAGGCGGCAGGGCAAAAAGTGCCCGTATCGCAGCCTATCCTGGAGATCAACCCGAGCCATCCGGTGGTCACGCGCCTGAAGGGTGAGGAACAACGCTTCGACGACTGGGCCGCCGTGCTGTTCGATCAGGCACTACTCGCCGAAGGTGGCCAGCTTGACGATCCGGCAACCTTCGTCAAACGCATCAACCAGTTGATGCTGGACATGGGCAGTTAAACCGCTTCTTGTGGGTCGGGTTTTAACCCGACCTGTCGGACTAAAGTCCGACCCACAAATTCTGCACGGTCTCTTGTGGGCCGGGTTTCAAGCCAACTGTGCTAGAATGCGCGCCCTTCAAATCCAGCACAGGTAGCACTTCATGTCCCGCGCCCTTCGCAACATCGCCATCATCGCCCACGTTGACCACGGCAAGACCACCCTGGTTGACCAGTTGCTCCGCCAATCCGGAACGTTCCGCGCCAACCAGAAGATGGACGAACGCGTGATGGACAACAACGATCTGGAAAAAGAACGCGGGATCACCATCCTGGCCAAGAATACCGCCATCGAATACGAAGGCACTCACATCAATATCGTGGACACACCGGGACACGCCGACTTCGGCGGTGAGGTGGAACGCGTACTGGGCATGGTGAACGGGGTGCTGCTACTGGTGGACGCGGTCGAAGGCCCGATGCCGCAGACCCGTTTCGTGACCAAGAAAGCGCTGGCGCTGGGGCTGAAGCCCATTGTTGTGATCAACAAGATCGACCGACCGGGCGCGCGTCCGGACTGGGTGCTGGACCAGACTTTCGATCTGTTCGACAAGCTGGGCGCGACCGACGAACAACTCGACTTCCACGTGATTTATGCTTCCGGCCTGAACGGATGGGCCTGCCTGGACCTGAAAGACGCGCCGTCCCACGGCGGATCCGCCGCGGACATGCGGCCGCTGTTCGATACGGTATTGAAACATGTGCCGACGCCGCCGGGTGATCCCGATGCGCCGTTGCAACTGCAACTGGCCGCCCTGGACTACTCCACTTTCACCGGTCGCCTCGGGATTGGCAGAATGCTGAACGGGCGGATCAAGCCCGGACAACAGGTCGTGGTGATGAATCATGACAAGCAGATCAGTTCCGGACGCATCAATCAGGTGCTTGGTTTCCAGGGCCTGGAGCGCGTGCCGGTGGATGAGGCCTGCGCGGGCGATATCATCATCATCTCGGGTCTGGACGAGATTGGCATCGGCGTCACCATCTGCGACCGGGAAAATCCGGTCGGTCTGCCCATCCTCGGGGTGGACGAGCCGACGTTGACCATGGACTTCATGGTCAACTCCTCGCCCCTGGCCGGTACCGAAGGCAAGTTTGTCTCCAGCCGCCAGATCCGCGATCGCTTGAGCAAGGAATTGCTGACTAACGTCGCGCTGAAAGTCGAAGATACGGCCGACGCCGACGTATTCCGCGTCTCCGGGCGCGGCGAATTGCACCTGACCATCCTGCTGGAAAACATGCGCCGAGAAGGTTTCGAACTGGCCGTGGGCAAGCCTCGCGTGGTTTACAAAGAGATCAACGGCGAGAAATGCGAGCCCTATGAAAACCTGACCATTGACCTGGAAGATGCCAACCAGGGCGCGGTCATGGAAGAAATTGGCCGCCGCCGCGGCGAGCTGACCAACATGGAATCGGACGGTCATGGCCGTACCCGCCTGGAATATCGCATCCCTGCGCGCGGGCTGATCGGTTTCCAGTCCGACTTCATGACCATGACGCGCGGCACCGGACTCATCAGCCACGTGTTTGACGACTACGGCCCGGTCAAGCCCGACCTGCCCGGCCGCCACAACGGCGTGCTGATTTCCGCGGAAGACGGCGAGGCGGTGGCGTATGCCTTGTGGAACCTGGAAGATCGCGGGCGCATGTTCGTGGTGCCGGGTGAAAAGTTGTATGAAGGCATGATCATCGGCATCCACAGCCGCGACAACGATCTGAACGTCAACCCGATCAAGGGCAAGAAACTCACCAACGTGCGCGCCTCCGGCACGGACGAGGCGGTGCGTCTGACCACCGCGATCAAGCTGACGCTGGAATCGGCGGTCGAATTCATCGACGACGACGAACTGGTCGAGCTGACCCCGAAATCGATCCGCATCCGCAAACGTCACTTGAAGGAGTTCGACCGCAAGAAAGCGCTGCGGGCAGACGCGCAGTAAGTGACGCGGAAGGCAACAAGGCAAGGGCGCGCAAGCGCCCTTTGTCGTTTCATCTTGATTTATACTGCACCGATATGTATCCCTGACGTCATCACAGCGTGACCATCACTGGCTGAATATAACCGGAGCTGCTTATTACTGGAACCCGTACCCGTGGAACAACAAATCTACCTCTTCGTTTCTTTTTTTGTGGGACTGCTTGTTGGCGCGGGCACCATGTCGCGTGTATTAAGCGCCCGTATTTCATCTGCCGAGGTGCAGGCAAAGAGCGAAAGCCAGATTGAGTTGGCTCGCCTCAACGAGAGACTGATCGCGGTGCAAGAAACCAGCAAGCGTCTCGAAATGGAGAAAGAAAATCTCGCCGCCGTGCGCGATCAGCTCATCCAGGAGCGGCAAGGATTGAACAGCAGAGTGGCTGAACAGAACGCGATGCTGGAGGCTGAGCGTGTGCAAAATGCGGAGAAGTTGCAGTTGCTGAATCATGCCAGGGAAGAAATGAGCAATCAGTTCAAGGTGCTTGCCAACGAGATACTGGAAGAAAAATCGAAACGCTTTACCGAACAGAACCAGACCAACCTCAATCATTTGCTTGATCCGCTCAAGTTGAAGCTCACCGAGTTTCAGGGAAAAGTGGAAGAGGTCTATGTCACCGAGGGCAAAGACCGCTCGGCACTGGCCGAACAGGTCAAGCAACTGATGGCACTCAACAACCAGCTCTCCAAGGACGCGCACAATCTCACCAGCGCGCTCAAGGGCCAGGCCAAGGCACAGGGCAATTGGGGCGAGCTGATTCTGGAACGGGTGCTGGAAGCTTCCGGTTTGCGCAAAAGCCATGAGTATGACGTGCAGGAAAGCCATACCCGCGAAGATGGTTCACGTGCGCAACCGGATGTGGTCGTGCATCTGCCCGAAGACAGACATCTGATCGTCGATGCCAAAGTGTCGCTGACTGCTTACGAAGAACACGCCAATGCCGAAACCGATCACCAGCGCGATGCGGCATTGAAACGTCATCTGGATTCGGTGCGCGCCCACATCAAGGAGCTTGCCGATAAAAATTACCAGCAACTATACGGCTTGCAGTCGCTGGATTTTGTGCTGATGTTTATCCCGGTCGAACCCGCGTTCATGCTGGCCATCTCGCATGACAGCGATCTGTGGCAAGACGCGTGGAAGAAAAACGTCCTGCTGGTCAGCCCCAGCACCTTGCTGTTCGTGGTGCGTACCGTGGCGCACCTGTGGCGGCAGGAACAGCAGAATAAAAACGCGCAGGATATTGCCAAACGCGGGGCCGAACTCTATGACAAACTGGTCGGATTTGTGGAAGACCTGAACGGCTTGGGCGAGAAATTGAAACAAGCGCAGACGGCATACGACGGGGCATATAACAAATTTACCGGTGGTAAAGGCAATGCAATCCGACAGGCAGAAATGCTAAAGGAGCTGGGCGTTAAGCCCACCAAACATCTCCCGCAAAAACTGATTGATGCAGCGTTGGATGAACCCCTCTCTTTGCCATCCGATGGCACTTTGTAACCGGCATAAATAGCAAAACGAAAATTAGTGACCCATGGCGCTACATCCTGAATTTCCGAAATCGCCTTATGCCGAACTGTTGCCGGAACAACGCTGGTTTCCGGCGGCAGAAGAACTGCGCAGCACGGCATATGAAAAGCTGCTGCCGCCGCTGGTCGCCAAAATTCGCAGCGAGGTTTCTGCATGGCGGGCTGCGGGTTATGCGGGGGCCTCGGCCACATCGCGCGCACTGCTGAACGGGTGGTTCGAGACCGAGCACCTGGTCGAGCAGGCGGATGGCACGCTTTCGCCATTCCGTTATTACTTCGCCCAGCGCGAGGCGGTGGAGACGGTGATCTGGCTGCACGACGTGCGCCGCGTGCGCGACAAGTTTGATCTGCTGCGCTTTGACGCTTCGGGTGCCGTTTCCACCAACATGTTCGACGAGGACTGGCCGCGCTACGTGGTGAAGATGGCGACCGGCGCAGGCAAGACCAAGGTGCTGTCGCTGCTCATCGCCTGGAGTTTTTTCCACAAGCTCTATGAGCCCGATTCGACGCTGGCGCGCAACTTCCTGCTGATCGCGCCAAACATCATCGTCCTCGACCGGCTGCGCGCCGACTTCGACGGGCTGCGCATCTTTTTCAACGACCCGATTCTTCCGGACAACGGTTATCAAGGCCGCAACTGGCGCGACGACTTCCAGCTCACGCTGCATATTCAGGACGACGTGCGCGTGGTGCGGGAGACGGGCAATCTGTTCCTCACCAACATCCACCGCGTCTATCTCGGCGACGCGCGCGAGCCGTCGCTGGACGACGACGATTTGCGCGACTACTTCCTCGAACCGTTCGGCGCAAAACCCGTGGGCAAGACCACCGACAGCAACACCGATCTCGGCGAGGTCGTGCGCGAGATCGGCGAGCTGGTCGTGTTCAACGACGAGGCGCATCACATCCACGACCCGAAAATGGCCTGGTTCAAGAGCATCCAGGACATTCATCACCGCATGTTGCAAAAGGACGGTCGCCTCGCGTTGCAAGTGGATGTGACCGCCACGCCACGCCACAACAACGGCGCGATCTTTGTGCAGACCGTCTCGGATTACCCGCTGGTCGAGGCGATTTATCAGAACGTGGTCAAACAACCGGTGCTGCCGGATGCCCCCAGCCGTAGCCGCTTGCAGGAGCACAAGAGCGCGATCTTCACCGAACGCTATGAAGATTACCTGCAACTCGGCGTCGAAGAGTGGCGCAAGAGCTATGCCGAGCACGAGGCGCTGGGCAAAAAGGCCGTGCTGTTCGTGATGGTGGACGACACCCGTAACTGCGACGAGGTCGGCATCCATCTGGAGAAAATCTGCCCCGAGCTGCAAGGGGCGGTGCTGGTCATCCACACCAAGAACAACGGCGAAATTTCCGAGGCCGCCTCGGGCAAGAACAAGGACGAACTCGAAAAACTGCGCAAGGAAGCCAACGGCATCGACACCTGGGCGTCGCCGCACAAGGCCATCGTCTCGGTGCTGATGCTCAAGGAAGGCTGGGACGTGCGCAACGTCACCACCATCGTCGGCCTGCGCGCTTATGCGGCGCAGAGCAACATTCTTCCCGAACAAACCCTGGGGCGGGGCTTGCGCCGCATGTACTTCGGGTCGGATATGCCGGAAACCGTCTCGGTCATGGGCACGCCCGCCTTCATGGAATTCGTCGAGTCCATCCAGAGCGAGGGCGTCACCTTCGAGCGTGTGCCGATGGGGCCGGGTAGCGGGCGCAAGGATTCGCTCATCGTCGAAGTGGATACGCAGGATTCCGACAAGGACATCGCCGCGCTGGACATCGAGCTGCCCCGGCTCACGCGGCGCTTCAACCGCGAATACAAAGACCTCGACGCGCTTGACCCCGCGAAATTCGGCAATGCCAAACTTCCGCTCAAAGACTTCACACCCGAGCAAACGCGCGCGATCGTGTTCAAGACCATGCTCGATGCCGAAGTGCATCACACCATCCAGCTCGACGGCACCGGCCCTGCGGACTACCGCTCTGTCGTCGGTTTTTTTGCGCGGCAATTATTAAAGGAGCTGCGCCTCGTCGGTGGTTACGACATTCTTTATCCCAAGGTGAAGGCGTTCATGGGCGGGCATCTGTTCGCCGCATCGCCGGTGAATCTGGAAGACCCGGTGGTGCTGCGCAATCTCTCCGAGCCGGAAGCAGGAAAGATTCTGTTCGACTCATTTAAAACCGCCATCAACGCGCTCACCGTACAGGACAAAGGCAGCGTGCGCATCGAAGACCACATCCGGCTGCGCGATACGCGCCCCTTCCGCACCGAAAACAGGCCGCACCTCATTCCGAAAAAATCGCTGTTCAGCAAGATCGTCGGCGAGCCGCATGCCGGAGGCTTTGAGCTAACCTTCGCCGGTTTTCTCGATACTGCGCCGGACGTCGCATCGTTTGCCAAAAATTATCTCGCCGTCGGTTTCAAGATCGACTACGTCAAGGCCGTCGGCGATCTGTCGAACTACGTGCCCGACTTCATGGTGAAGACCGCCGACGGCACAATCTGGATCATCGAAACCAAAGGCCGCGAAGAGCGCGACCTGCCACAGAAAATGATGCGCCTAGGCCAGTGGTGCGAAGACGCCACCACCGCCAGTTCAGCCGAGAACGGGCCGGCTTACGGCTTCGTGTATGTCGATCAGGAGGGTTTTGAGCGAAATCCGCCGAGCACTTTCTCCGCATTGATTACGAGCTTCATCGAATACCAGGAGACCGCCCAATGATTACCCGCTTTCGCATCGCAAATTTCAAAAGCCTGGTCACGGCAGAACTCGAAATCGGCAATGCCGCCGTATTCATCGGCCCCAACAATTCCGGCAAAACCACCGCGCTCCAGGCCATGGCTCTCTGGGACATCGGTTGGAAACGCTGGGCTGAAAAACGGGAAAAGGGTTCACCAGCCAAACGTCCCGGTGTCACCATCAATCGGCGTGACTTGTATTCCATTCCCATCCCGAGCGCAAAATTACTATGGAACGACCTGCACACGCAGGACACGACCGTGCAAGAGGGCAAGCAGCGCACCGAGAAGGTTTACATCACCCTCACCGCTGAGGGGGTTCATGATGACAAGCCCTGGACTTGCACACTGGAGTTCTACTACGCCAACGAAGAATCCTTTTACTGTCGCCTAAAGGACAGTGAAGACGGGCTCATCCCGATGGGCGCGCAGCAGCACTCGGTCGTATTCCTGCCGCCAATGTCCGGGTTGGCGGAGCGGGAACATCGCAAGGAGCCCGGAGAAATAAGCGTTCTGATCGGCGAAGGCCAAACCGCTCAAGTGCTGCGCAATCTTTGCTGGCAACTGTTTTCCCGCGAGGACAAAAGAGCCTGGCTTAAACTGGTCGAAAACATCCGGGAACTGTTCCATATCACCCTGCAGGAGCCGGTCTATATCAAGGAACGCAGCGAACTGTCCCTCACCTACAGGGAAATGTCCGGGATCGAGCTTGATCTTTCGTCATCCGGGCGCGGCTGCCAACAAGTGCTGCTGTTGTTGAGTTTTCTGCTTGCCAACCCCGGATCGGTACTGCTGCTCGACGAACCCGACGCTCATCTCGAAATTCTTCGCCAGCGAGACGTCTACAACCTCATCACCGATGTGGCTGCGTCAAACGGCTCCCAGGTCATCGCCGCCAGCCATTCCGAGATCGTCTTGCAGGAAGCCGCCGAGCGCGACGTGGTCATGGCCTTCGTTGGCAAACCGCACCGCATCGACACCCGCTCGCGCAGCCAGGTTAAAAAGGCTCTGGAAAGTATCCGCATGGCCGACTACTACCTGGCCGAGCAAAAAGGCTGGATGCTCTATCTCGAAGGCTCTACCGACCTGGCCATCCTGCGTCGGCTGGCGGAGCGGCTGGAGCATCCCGTCAAGGCGATCCTGCACGATTCTGTGCCGGTCATCTATCTTGGCGGCAACCAGCCGCAGGACGCCCGCAACCACTTCCAGGGCCTGCGCGAGGCCAAGCCGGACCTGGTGGGTATCGCCGTGTTCGACCGGCTGGAGCGTGAACTGCACACAGGCTCCCAATTGGTCGAACGTATGTGGGCCAGTCGCGAGATCGAAAACTACCTGACCACGCCGGAAAGTCTGCGCGCCTTCGTGCAACTGGGCTTGCATGAGGACGACCTGGTCGAGCAGGCCGAAAGCAAGCATCGCGTCGAAGTGATGAACGCCTGCATGGGGGAACTTGCCCAGGCCCTGCACGTAGCCAGGCGCCCCGACCCCTGGGGACCGGAGATCAAGGTTACCGACGAGTTTCTCGACCCGCTGTTCGAGAATTTCTTCCAGCGCCTCGGCACGCCGCAACAGATATTCAAACGCGACTACCACGGCCTGGCCGACGCTATCCCACTGGACCAGATCGGGCAGGAGGTGAGCGATATGCTCGACGCCATCCTCGAAGTCGCCAGCCGTGCAACACCGGCTACCTGACCATGGCCGCCTACGAACTCTCCGACGCCGAGAAGCGCGACCTGACCCAGCACATCCAGCAGGGCAAGCCGCTGCCGGAGAAATACCGCGCGGAAGGCGGAGCGGTGTATCGCTTCGTGTACGTGGATCAGCCAGGCTTCGAGCGCAACCCGCCGAAAAAATTTGCCGGACTCGCCGCGAGTTTTGCCGAATTTCAGAAGGGGTGATGTCATGAGTAACATCAAGCTGTTCGAATCGAAACATATTCGTTCAATCTGGGATGACACGGCGCAGCGCTGGTTGTTCGCTGTCGTGGACGTTGTCGCGGCCTTGACGGACAGCCAGAATCCCCAGGTCTATTGGCGGGTGCTAAAAAAACGGCTGTTGGCCGAGGGCAATGAAACCGTTATAAGTTGTAACGCTTTGAAAATGACGTCACCCGACGGAAAACAACGGCTCACGGCGAGCTTTACTGAATTTCAGGCAAGTTCAACAAAATGATCGAAAGGGCTGCCCATGAAAACTGAGATCGTTCATACACTCACCGACACCTTTGAAGCTCATGCACAGCAAGCGGGAAAGGGTATCGAATTCTGGCTTGCCCGCGACCTTCAGCACCTGCTTGGCTACGATGAATGGCGAAACTTTACGACCGTCATCAGCAAGGCAAAAACTTCATGTGAATTATCTGGACATCCGGTTGCCGATCATTTTGTTGACGTCAACAAAACGATCGCCATGCCTAAAGGAGCGGAGAAAGAAGTTCCTGACATCATGCTCACCCGTTACGCCTGTTACCTGATCGCACAGAACGGCGACCCCAGAAAGCAGGAAATCGCATTTGCCCAAACCTACTTTGCGATCCAGACACGCAAGGCTGAAGTGATCGAGCAAAAACTTCTTGAGGCAGAACGAGTATCCGCGCGCAAGAAACTCACCTCCACGGAAAAAGAACTGTCCGCCGTGATTTACGAGCAAACCGGCAGCGACCAGAATTTCGCAGTCATACGCAGCAAAGGCGATCAGGCCCTGTTTGGCAAAACCACGCAGGCGATGAAGTCGCGATGGAAAGTGCCGGACAATCGCCCGTTGGCCGACTTCGCGCCCACCATCATCCTCAAAGCCAAAGACTTCGCTACCGAAATCACCATCTTCAACGGCAGGCAAAACAAGCTTGCCAGCAAAGCGGCGATTTCATCCGAACACATCACCAATAACGAGGCAGTCCGTAAAACACTGCTGGAACGAGGCATCCGCCCGGAGAGCCTGCCAGCCGCCGAAGATGTGAAAAAAGTCGAACGCCGCCTTGCGGCGGACGAGAAAAAAGCAATCAAAAATCCCGATGCACTGGACTCATAAGGGCATCATAAATATTTTAAATTCCGTCATTCCGGCGAAGGCCGGAATCCAGCGGTTTTATTTACAAATGCTTATGTCAGTGTGTTGCACTGCATCATATTTTTGCTGGACACCGACCTGCGCCGGTGTGACGAATAGTTGGAGACACTCACTAGTGTCCGGTTAAGAATTGAATAGATTCAGTTGGTTGCAGAGGCCGTTGTTTTCTTCCTGACCACTGATGCCCTGCAAAGCTTGTTGAATGGGCATTTTCTCGAACAAAGTGACCGACAGAATCTGTAG
>NZ_BAAFRY010000028.1:0-25248 GCF_045866295.1 Ferrigenium sp. UT5 | reverse complement strand
AGAAGTCCAGCTTGCAACAAGGCCGGATATAAGACTGCAGCCGATTTCTGGTTTTACCAAAACACGACAAATCTCTTGCTAAACCGGGAGGCGTCCATATAGGAAATCATGGCAGCCAAACCGGGCGAAAGAAAACTACAGATCCTGCAAACCATTGCCGAGATGCTGGAACAGCCCAAGGGCGAGAAGATCACCACCGCCGCACTGGCGGCGCGCCTGGATCTGTCCGAAGCGGCTTTGTACCGTCACTTCGCCAGCAAGGCGCAGATGTATGAAGGTCTGATCGAGTTTATCGAGCAGACGGTGTTCGGACTGATTAATAAAATCACCAGCGAAGAAAAGGACGGCTTGAAGCAGGTCGAGCAGATCCTTGCGATGTTGCTCCGCTTCGCGCAAAAGAATCGCGGCATGACGCGGGTGCTGATCGGCGACGCGCTGGTGAACGAGAACGAGCGCCTGCAGCTGCGCATCAACCAGTTCCTCGATCGCGTGGAAACCACGCTCAAGCAGGCGCTGCGCATCGCCGCGACGCAGGGTGCGCTGCACGCGGAAACAGACGTTGGGGCGCAGGCCAACCTGTTGCTGTGCTTCGTCATCGGGCGCTGGACCCAGTTCGGCAAGAGCGGTTACGCGCGCGACCCGATGGAACAATGGCCGCAACAATGGGCGCTGCTTTCTCGCATTTAAGGAAATCGAAATGATCTTGATACTTTCCCCCGGCACCCGTACCGACAGCGCCGAATACCGGCAATTGTCCAATCATCTGGCGACCTTGCAGGGTGTGCAGGTGCGCGTCCACAGCGAACACGGCATTGAGCAGACGCTGACCGAGTTGTATCTCATTGGCAATACTAAATCGCTTGATCCGACCGATATGCAGGCGCTGCCCTGTGTGGAGCGGGTGGTGCGCGTGTCGCAGGAATACCGTGTGCTGGGGCGGCACAAGGACGATAGCCGTCCCGCCTATTTCGATTACAACGGCGTGCGCTTCGGTCAGGACACGCTGCACGTTTTCGCCGGTTTGTGCGCGGTCGACAACGCCGAACACGTCGAGATCATGCTGCGCGCCCTGCGCGACAACGGCCAGGTCTGCACGCGCATGGGCGCGTACAAGCCGCGCACCAGCCCGTATGCATTCCAGGGGCACGGCAAGGCATGCCTGCCTTATGTGTTCGAGCTGGCGGGAAAATACGGCATCAAGGTGATTGCCATGGAGATCACGCACGAATCGCACCTGGATGAAATCAACGCGGCGCTGCACCAGACCGGCCATCCGACCGGGGTGATGTTGCAGATTGGCACGCGCAACACGCAGAATTTCGAGTTGTTGAAGATCGTCGGGCGCCAGACGGAAATGCCCATCCTGCTCAAGCGCGGGTTCGGCATTACGCTCGACGAGTCGCTGAACGCCGCGGAATATCTGGCATCGGAAGGCAACCGCAACGTGGTGTTTGGCTTGCGCGGGATGAAGACCAACATGGGCGATCCGCATCGCAATCTGGTCGATTTCGCGCATGTGCCGGTGGTCAAGCGCCTCACCCGGATGCCGGTGTGCGTCGATCCTTCGCACTCGGTCGGCAGCCGTGCCGCCTCGCCCGATGGCATCCTCGACGTGATGCACGTCACCGCGCAGGGCGTGCTGGCGGGGGCGAACATGGTGCTGGTGGACTTTCATCCCGCGCCGACGCGGGCGCTGGTGGACGGGCCGCAGGCCTTGTTGCTGAAGGAGTTGCCGCACTTCCTGGAAGACGTGCAGATCGCGCGCGAGGCCTATTTGCGGCGGGTGGCGCTGGCGAAGAAGTATCCGGAATAAGGCGGTCTCCCTGCCCGGGTTGCAGCCCCAAATAAAAGCCGCTATATTCCCGCCCATGCACTTCTCTCATTCCATCTCGCAGTCGCATTCCACCTTCAGCCTGCTTGCGGCGCTGAAGCTGCGCGCACGCGCAAACTAAACCCACCCCCACAAGCATCAAGACAGGCGGCTCGGTTGGCGTGAGCCGTGGATGAACCATTGCGACGGAGCAAACATGACTGACAAATTGATTATTTTCGACACCACCTTGCGCGACGGCGAGCAAAGCCCCGGCGCCTCCATGACCAAGGAAGAGAAGTTGCGCATCGCGCGCCAGTTGGAAAAACTGGGCGTGGATGTGATCGAGGCGGGTTTTGCGGCGGCCAGCCCCGGCGATGCGGATGCCATACACAGCATCGCCAAGGTCATCGAGCGTTCCACTGTTTGCTCACTGGCACGTGCCAGTGAGAAAGATGTGCGCGCTGCGGGCGAGGCGATTAAACCCGCCAAACACGGCCGCATCCACACCTTCATCGCGACTTCGCCCATCCACATGCAACACAAGTTGCGCATGGCGCCGGTCGACGTGGTGGCGCGTGCCGTGCAGGCGGTGCATTGGGCGCGCGAATATACCGACGATGTGGAGTTCTCCGCCGAGGACGCGGTGCGTTCGGATATGGATTTCCTGGTGCGCATCTTCACGGAGGTCATTCGGGCGGGGGCGACCACGCTCAACGTGCCGGACACGGTGGGTTACAGTCTTCCGGTGTTGTGGGGGGAGCGCTTCAAACAACTGATCGCGCGCGTACCCAATGCGGACAAGGTGATCTGGTCCACGCATTGCCACAACGACCTGGGCATGGCTTCGGCCAACTCGCTGGCGGCGGTGATGAACGGTGCGCGCCAGGTGGAATGCACCATCAACGGCCTGGGCGAGCGCGCGGGCAATGCGGCGCTGGAAGAAGTGGTGATGGCGATCAAGACACGGCGCGACATCTTCACCTGCGACACCGGCATTGACACCACGCAGATCGTGCCGACATCCAAATTGGTGTCGAGCATCACCGGCTATCCGGTGCAGCCGAACAAGTCCATCGTCGGCGCGAATGCCTTTGCGCACGAGTCGGGGATCCACCAGGACGGGGTGCTCAAGCACCGCCAGACTTACGAGATCATGCGCGCCGAGGACGTGGGTTGGGGCGCGAACAAGATGGTGATGGGCAAGCACTCGGGGCGCGCCGCGTTCCGCGCGCGTTTACAGGAACTGGGCATCGTGCTGGACGGCGAAGCAGCGGTGAACGCCGCCTTTGCGCGGTTCAAGGATCTGGCCGACAAGAAGCACGAGATCTTCGACGAGGATTTGCAGGCGCTGGTGAGCGAAGGCGAAGTGGCGCAGGTGAGCGAACATTACCGCCTGGTGGCGATGGGTGCCCATTCCGAAACCGGTTCATCGCCCGTGGCGCGCGTGGTTCTGAACGTCGGCGGCAAGGAACAGCAGGCCGACGCGCAGGGGGGCGGCCCGGTGGACGCCACGTTCAAGGCCATCGAAGCGATCGCTCACAGCGGCACCGAGTTGCTCTTGTACTCGGTCAACAACATCACCAGCGGTACCGATGCGCAGGGCGAAGTGACGGTGCGCCTGGCCAAAGGGGGGCGGGTGGTCAACGGGCAGGGCGCGGATACCGACATCGTGGTGGCGTCGGCCAAGGCGTATCTGAACGCGCTGAACAAGATCCAGGCCGGATTGCAACGTTCGCATCCGCAACTCTGATCCCCGGATTCAAAACCGGCTTTTCTTGATGGTTTCCCAAAAACGGATCTGGGACGGGTCCGGTTTTACCGGATTATTCTGGTTGAGCAAAATGGCGTATGTGTGCCGCTGTTTACCCAGGTAAGGGGGTATGCGGGCTGGTCACCGCCGAACGAACGGTTTGCAGGCAACCCGGTCGAGTTTGGTCGGCGCCGCCACTCCGCTTTGGTGCCGGACTGTGGCACGGTCAGGAATGGCGCATGAAACTCTTTTCATGCTGGTAGAGAATTTCGGTTGTCCTTGGGAATTTCTTTTGGGCGAGCGCAATCTCCAATGGCGTCAGTCCGTTCGCATCCCGAACATGGCAGTCCGCGCCGTGCTCGATCAGAAACTTCACGATATCGGGATATCCTTTTGCCGCGGCGAGATGTAATGGCGTTGTGTCTTGCTGAACAAAGTTCACACTCACGTTCATGGCTAACAGGCTGCGCACGGTTGCCTGATCACCTTTCGCGATGGCGTCCAGCATCGCCTGACGCCCATCAATGAATTCTGTAGCGGGAGCGGTTTTATCGGTTGGCAATAACCTGGCCACGCGGTTCAGCAACGTAATTGCAATCAGCATGCCGAGCGATATGATCAGCGCGCCCTGACTGATGCCCAGCTCGGAAGCCAGCTCGGAGGGAATATTTGCGCCAATCGCCAGAATTGAGATTGTCAACAACAGCAATACTTGGAGGTAGCGGAACATCGCTACCACGACCAGGGTGGACAGTGAAGCTAACAATATCCTTCTGTCAACCATTCCGCCCAGAACGTAGTCTGGAAGATTGGCGAGAAAACTCATTGCCGCTGCTGCCAACAGTACCAGTACTTCGCCAGGTTTAAAGTTTATTTTCACGATAACCCCTCGTTGTCGATCAATGAAAAAGGCTGTTGCGACACCCCATGGGTGGGTACTGCGAATATTGAGCACGATGGAATTGAGGCGCCACCGCTTTCCGCCGCAACACGTAACATCGGAACACCCGCGTCAGTTTAAAACCAGCGGGCTCCACTTGTCTTGGTTTGACCTTTCAGGCCAGAGACTTTGCCCGCGCTGTGCAAAAGGTGAATCTTTAACCGTCTCCCTTTGTCGTGATACACCGGAAAAACGGGTTGCCACGCTCGCATAAATTCAGGGTTGATACAAGCTGAATCTTCTGGTTGCAGGGTTTGCTTGACGCAAAATTCGCGCAACGATTCGTTTGTCGCCCCCCGGGGTGCAGCAAGGTGGGGGAACGACCCGGAGCGGAGTGGAATTTCATTTTTCGGGGTGGCCCGCTTCGCACCAGAATCGTTAGTGTGGATCGCCCCAGTGTTGCGACAAAAAGTGGCGTACTTCAGCAAGATCGTGAGGTGAGGATGGGAAGTTGTGCCGCACAAGCTTTTCGTCCCTACGCACATCATAGCCGTCGCAATCTATGCCGATTAGCAGACCTTGCTGGGCGGTCTTCCGTGAGGCGTTGATCTGGTTGAGCAAGGTGTCCTCGTCTGCCACCGGTGTGTAGCCGCGGACATCGTATTCAGCGCCCGTGATCCAATGGATATCCCCGAATCCGCCTATGTATCTTAAGGCGTGCGGGACGATGCGGAAAAACGAAAAATCCGGCATGGAAAAATACGGCTCCGCTTCGGGGAAATAACGCAAATAGCGTTTGCCACACCGCTCGCGGTCCGGGTCGAACACGGCATGGCCGACCACGGTGACTCTTCCCTGCGTCTGAATCTGTGGCGATTCCTGGTTGTGAGTGACGAGGCTGACGCGCGAATCACCAAGGATGTTGCGGGTGTGTTCTGCAAGGCCGCTGATCAGCAGAAGCAGACTGCCGTCGTGATCCACCAGATACGGGGTGATCGAGGCAAAGGGATGGCCGTCGAATTTCTTCGACAGCGTGCCCAATGCGCCGTAACGATGGCTGCGCAACAGTTGGCGCGCGCTGCGCGGATTGGCTTGGGTGGGGATTTTGTCGGGTATCATGGGCACATTGTATGAAGTCGTTAGTGGATATGAAACGTTTATTTCAGGATGTGGTGGATGTGCTGCATTTCCTGCGCTTCGTGATCGTGCGCTTGCGCCAGGATCGCTGCGCGGAGATGGCGGCCAGCCTGACCTTTACCACCCTGCTGTCGCTGGTCCCCTTGCTGACCATCATGCTGACCGTGTTCACCGCATTCCCGGTGTTCAGCGACCTGGCGACGAGCTTCAAATCCTTTCTGTTGTCGAATCTGGTGCCGGAGACCGGCGGCCGGATGATCTCGCGCTATGTGGAGCAGTTCGCCGAAAGTGCGTCGCGCCTGACTGCGTTGGGGATCGCTTTTCTCGGGGTGACCGCCATGTTGCTGATGCTGACCATCGACAATGCGTTTCACCGGATTTTTCGCGCATCGAGGCAGCGCCGGATGCTGCAACGGGTGCTGGTCTATTGGGCGGTGATCACGCTGGCGCCATTGCTGGTGGGCGCCAGTCTGTCACTGACCTCATGGTTGGCCGGGTTGACACCCGGCTACGGCGGGCGGGTCTCGGCATTTGGCGCGGGCGTTCTGAAATTATTTTCCATCGTGCTGACCAGCGCCGCTTTCACGCTCTTGTTCCGGGTGGTGCCGAATCGCTATGTGCCAATCAGTCACGCCATGATCGGCGGGGTGATTGCGGCGATCGCCTTCGAGGCGATGAATCGGGGCTTCGCCCATTACATCACGCAATTCCCGACGTACAAACTGGTGTACGGCGCATTTGCCAGCCTGCCGATCTTTTTGTTGTGGATCTACCTGTCCTGGCTGATGCTGTTGTTTGGCGCGATCATCGCCGCCGCCATTCCGCATTGGCGCAGCCGCCACGCCTTGAGAATCGATCAGGCCGCAAAATTGTATTTTGCCCTGCATATCCTGAAAGAAATGGACCAGGGTATGCAGAACGGGCAGGTGCACGGTCTGCCTGAACTCTCGCGCGAACTGCATCTCGGTTACGAGGAGGTGGAAGCCATCATGGCGCAACTGGTCAAGGCCGGGATCGTCGGCAAGCTGTCCGAATCCGGCTGGGGGTTGCTGCGGTCGCCGGAGCGCATCCCGGTTTCCGAGCTGACGCGCCTATTCCTGCTCGATGTGAATGCATTGCCGGAACAGCCGGCCGACAGCGAGGTGCGGCAATGGTTTGCCAGGCTGGATAAATGCGTGGCTGCCGCGCAGGGGCAGACCCTGCGCGATATCTGGCAGCGCGGTTGAGGTTGTCTGCTCGCGTCTTTTGGGTTTTAATGCCCGCCCCCGCAGGAACAGTGGTTGATAAATGAGGAGCAGGAATGAAGTATCTTGAAAGTTTATTCGAGGGCGCGCTATGGAACAGCCGCTTTGTGATTCTGACGGCCGTGGTCGGCAGTCTGCTGGCCGGGTTTGCCATTTTTTACATGGCCACCGTTGATGTCGTTTTCCTGTTCCAGCATGCGTTGCATTATGCCGATGCCTCCATGACCGAGGAATTGCGCAAGGCCTTGCACGACAGCACGGTGTCCCATATCGTCGAAGTGGTGGACGGTTATTTGCTGGCGACCGTGATGCTGATCTTCTCGCTGGGGCTGTATGAACTGTTCATCAGCGACATCGACCAGGCGCATGGCAGCCGCGCTTCCAGCAAGATATTGGTGATCAGCAATCTGGACGACCTGAAATCGCGTCTCGCCAAGGTGATCTTGATGATCATGATCGTGACCCTGTTCGAGGAGGCCCTGGGCATGGCGATCGAAGCCCCGATCGACCTGGTATATTTCGGTGCGGCCATCGCGCTGATTTCGCTTGCGCTGTACCTGACGCATGCGTCCGACGGGCATGCCGTAGCGGCAGAGGCCGGCACCGACGGCAAGGATCCGCATTGATGCGTTGGCCGGCGCGCGTGCTCGGGGTTTTGCTGCTTGGCACAACAACGATTGCCAGTGCGCAGTCCTTCGTTTTTCAGGACATGCAAGGCCAGCCGCAACGGCTGGCCGACTATCGCGGCAAGTGGGTGCTGGTGAATTTCTGGGCGACCTGGTGTCCGCCCTGTCTGGAAGAGATACCCGATCTGGTCGATCTGCACCGCACGCACAGCAAAAAGGATTTGGTGGTGATCGGCATTGCCCTTGATTCCAGCGAGAAATCAGTGCGCCAGTTCGTCAACCGTTTCAAGGTGAACTACCCGGTCGTCGTGGGGGATTATGACCAGGCCGAACAGGTAGGCGAGGTGACGGTGCTGCCCACTTCGTATCTCTACAATCCGCAAGGCGAGCTGGTCAGCTACCAGCAGGGAATGCTCACGCGCGACAGCGTCGAGTCTTATATCAAGGGCAACCGCCCCTGACCGGGATTCTCAACCGCGGCTGACCGGCCGCCACTTCTTTTGCCACACGGCATGGACTCGCTGCGGGTATTTGTGTTTGCCCAGGCTGCCGTTGTAGCGCGCCAGCGCCCGATGGAGGTCGCCTTTTTCAATGTCCAGGTAGTAGCGCAGAATGGTGCAGCCGTAGCGCAGATTCATGCGCAGATGGAACAGATTGTGTTCGGGTGAGCCAATGGCGCGGGTCCAGAACGGCATCACCTGCATGTAGCCGCGCGCGCCCGCCCGCGACACCGCATATTTGCGGAAACCGCTTTCGACCTCGATCAGTGCCAGCACCAGATGCGGGTCCAGACCGGCCCGGGTAGCTTCGTAGTGCACGGTGCTGAGGAACTCGAGGCGCGCGGGCCGGTTCGGCATCCGCGCTTGCAAGCGTCGCGACATTTCGTTCAGCCACTTGTCCGCCTCGTAGCGGTTGGCAAAAGCCAGCTTGGGCGCGGCCTGATCCGTCACGCTGTGTTGCAGTACGGCACGCACGCTGGCGGACAGGGCTTCCTCGCGCTGCGCTCCGGCGTGCGCGACAAACGGCAGATAAAGCGCGAGGATCAGGAGGGCGGATTGAGGATTGAGGATTGAAGAAAAAGCGAAGCCGCGGCCGCGCCGTAAGCCGGTCCTGAATCCTGAATCTTCAATGGATCCTCGTCTCATAGTCTGGATTGTACGAGCTTGGCGATGTCTTGCAAGGCTACGGCCTGCGCGGCCGCATCGCGGCGGGCCTGGTATTCGACCTTGCCCTCCTTCAGGCTGCGCTCGCCGAGGGTGATGCGATGCGGGATGCCGATCAATTCCAGATCGGCAAACATCACGCCGGGGCGTTCATCGCGGTCGTCCAGCAACACCTCGCAGCCGGCAGCCGTGAGCTCGGCATAAAGTTGTTCTGCTGCCGCGCGCACCGCCGTGCTTTTCTTGTAGCCGATGGGCGCGATGGCGACCTGGAACGGCGCTATGCCAGCCGGCAGAGTGATGCCGCGCGCGTCGTTGTTCTGTTCGATGGCGGCGGCCACGATGCGCGATACGCCGATGCCGTAGCAGCCCATTTCCATGATCTGCGCCTTGCCGTTCTCGTCCAGATAGGTGGCCTTCAGCGCCTCGGAATATTTGGTGCGTAACTGAAAAATGTGGCCGACTTCGATGCCGCGGCACAGCTCCAGCGTGCCGCGGCCGTCCGGTGACGGGTCGCCCGCGACCACATTGCGGATGTCGGCGACCAGGTCGGGCTCGGGCAGGTCGCGCCCCCAGTTGATGCCGGCGGTGTGGAACTTTGGTTTGTTGCTGCCGGCGACGAAATCGCTCATCACGGCCACGCTGCGGTCGGCGATCACGCGCGTCTTGCTACGGTCTATGCCGACCGGGCCAAGGAAGCCGGGCGGGCAATCGAAGAAGGCGCGTATCTCTTCCTCGCGCGCAAAACGGAAATCGGCCATGCCGGGCAACTTGCCGGCTTTGACCTCATTGAGATTGTGGTCGCCGCGCAGGAGCAGGATGACCAGCCGGTCTTCCGCCGTAATCACGGCCAGCAGTTTGACCGTGCGTGCGAGCGGGATGCCGAGCAGGGCGGCCACGTCTTCGCAGGTGGTCTGGCTGGGCGTGGCGATATCGCGCTTTTCTTCGGCAGGTGCGGCACGCGGATTGGTCGGGGCGAGTGCTTCGGCCAGTTCGACATTGGCGGCGTAGTCGGAATTCGGGCAGAACGCCAGGCCATCTTCGCCGGAATCGGCCAGCACGTGGAATTCGTGCGAGCCGCTGCCGCCGATTGCGCCCGTGTCCGCGGCCACCGCGCGGAACTGCAAACCGAGGCGGGTGAAGATGCGGTTATAGGTGTCGTACATCACGCGGTAGGTTTGTTCCAGGCTGGCGAAGTTCGCATGGAAGGAATAGGCATCCTTCATCATGAACTCGCGCGCGCGCATCACGCCGAAGCGTGGACGCACCTCATCGCGGAACTTGGTCTGGATCTGGTAGAAATTCACCGGCAACTGGCGGTAGCTCCTGATTTCGCGGCGCGCGATGTCGGTGATGACCTCCTCGTGGGTTGGACCGAAGCAGAACAGGTTGTCATGGCGGTCGCGGATTTTCAGCATTTGCGGCCCGAACACGTCCCAGCGTCCGGTTTCCTGCCACAGCTCGGCCGGTTGCACCGCAGGCATCAGCAACTCGAGCGCGCCGCTGCGGTCCATTTCCTCGCGCACCACCCGTTCCACCTTGCGCAGCACGCGCAAACCGAGTGGCATCCAGGTGTACAGGCCGCTGGCCAGACGCTTGATATAGCCCGCGCGCAGCATCAGACGGTGGCTGACCAGCTCGGCTTCGGTCGGGGCTTCCTTCAGGGTGGAGATGAAAAATTGCGAAACGCGCATGTTGGGTGCTCATTGGGGGCTTGGGAAGGCGGCAATTCTACTGCAAGCCGGGTCGGCCGTCTTTCCAGTCGGGGCGAAATGTGGAACAATCCGGACCGTTAAAAAATGTATGGGGCGAATCATGATAGACCGTGAAGGTTATCGCCCGAATGTCGGCATCGTTCTGACCAATGCAAAGAATCAGGTGTTCTGGGGCAAACGCATCAAGCAGGATGCGTGGCAATTTCCGCAGGGCGGCATCCAGCACGGCGAAACGCCGGAGCAGGCCATGTACCGGGAACTGCACGAGGAAATCGGCTTGCATGCCTGTCACGTCGAGATTCTGGGGCGCACCCGGGACTGGATGCGTTACGATGTGCCGCAGAGTTGGGGCAAGCGCGAGTCGCGTTCGCATTTCAAGGGGCAAAAGCAGATCTGGTTCCTGCTGCGGCTGACCGGGCACGATTGCGATGTCTGTCTGCGTGCGTCGGAACATCCGGAATTTGATGCCTGGCGCTGGACCGAGTACTGGGTAGAACTGGACTCGGTCATCGAATTCAAGCGCGAGGTGTACCGGCTGGCCTTGAATGAATTGGTGCGTTTTTTGCCTGCCCTGCGCGGGCCGCAGGCGCAATTGCATCGTTCGTATCGCGAATATCAGTTGAATATCAATCAGGAGAAAACATGATTACCGAATACAGTGCCCTGGCATCCGAACCACTGAAAACCTGCGCCTCGTTCGTGAGGCCGTCCCACACCTTGCCGGCCCGGGTCAAGTTGAGCAGCCCCGCGACCGATGCCATGACGGATTTGAGCAAGGTCTCGGTGGTCAGCGTGCGCGCCGCCACCTCGATGAACAAGGCCAACGCCAAGATGATCAAGTACGGTGTGCGCCTGTTGCTGGTGCTGGACGACGAGGAACAGGTTGCCGGCATCATCACCGCCAGCGATGTGCTGGGTGAAAAGCCGATGCGCTTTCTGCAGCAAATGGGCGGCACCCACGCCGATATCCTGGTCAGCGACATTATGACGCCGCAGTCGGAGCTGGAAGTGCTGGATATCGCGGATGTCAAGAATGCAAAGATCGGCGCCATCGTCGCCAGTCTGAAGAAAATGAATCGCCAGCACGCACTGGTGGCAACCTCAATGCCGGATGGCTGCCAGATGGTGTGCGGGATATTTTCCGCCACCCAGATCGGGCGCCAACTCGGCGCGCAGGCGCAGAGTTTCGAGATTGCGCGCACCTTCGCCGAAATCGAGGCGGCCATTGCCAAGGGATGAAGTTCGTTGTGGTTCGCATTGCCGGCGGTGTTGCCGGTTCATGAATTGGAGTCGATCCAGATGATGTCATTCCGTTTACGTGTTGCAATGTGTGCGCTGTTGTTTGCTTTTGCGGGGTGCTCCAGCATCGGCACTCCCTTTGAGTCGGGCAACGAACTGCATGTTCGGGTCGAGCAAAAACCGTCTCCGGGTGCGCGCGAGCAGAAATATCCGGTTACGGTGCGTATTGCAGCCTATGTCGATGCGCGTAGCGGTGTTGATCCGCGCCAGGTGGGTATTTCGAATGCGCGCATTTTAGGCTTGCGCGGCAAACAGATCATGTTGGATCGTGACGTGGCTGTTCTGGTGGGCGAAGTGATGCAGAAACAGATGGACGATGCCGGTTTCCAAGTGCTTGCGGCGGATGCAAAAAATGCCCAGTTTCAACTAAACGGTTCGATCAAAACGTTGAGCGTCGATATCAAGGAGCGCGATTACAGAAATATCGTCGTCGAATCCACCTTGACCGAGGTTGCCAGTGGCAAAGTGATCTGGTCGGGGTTGGTTGCGGAAAAAAAGGACGTGTATGCGGGGAGTTCGGGCAACACCAAGCAGGATGTGGCGGCATATCTGCACAATGGATTAAAGATTGTTGCCACCAAAACCAGCGAATCAATTCTCTCGGTGATGATGTCGGCACGCCCCGATCTGTTCGGATTGGATGCGACCATCAAACCGGTGCAAGGAGTGACGGTGCGGGCTGCGGCCTTGCCGAGCGCTGCGGCGCCAGTCACCGCGACAGTGGCTGGCGTGGCTGCGGAACTGCATACGGGGGCATTGGTGTTAAGTTCGGCGCCGACACGCGCCAAAGTGTATGTGGATGACGTCTATTACGGTCTCACTCCGCTGCGTCTGGACCTGGCGCCGGGCATTTATCCGGTCAGAATGGAACTGGAGGGTTATCAGTCAGCGACAGAAAAAGTGTCGGTGCGCAGTGAAGATCACACCGAGCTGGAAATGAAATTGCACAAATGAGGTTGTTCGAAGTACAAAAAAGCCGCGCACTGCGCGGCTTTTTTGTTGGCCAAGGTGCATCAGTGTTTACCGGTGCTGCCGAATCCGCCACTGCCGCGCTGGCTCATCGGAAATTCTTCCACGATGTTGAATTGCACCTGCGCCACCGGCACCACCACCAGTTGCGCGATGCGTTCCAGCGGCATCAGTTCGAACGGATGCTGGCCGCGATTCCACACTGAAATAAAAATTTGTCCCTGATAATCCGAGTCGATCAGACCGACCAGATTGCCCAGGACAATGCCGTGTTTGTGACCCAGGCCGGAGCGCGGCAGGATTATTGCGGCATAATGCGGGTCGTTCAGATGCAGGGCGATGCCGCTGGGCACCAGTTCGCATTGTCCGGGGCGGATGGTCATGCAGGTTTCGATACAGGCGCGCAGGTCGATTCCGGCCGAACCGGGGGTGGCGTAGGCAGGCGGGTGGTCATGCAGCCTCGGGTCCAGCACTTTGATGTCCACTTTTTTCATTTTTTCTTTCCCTTTTGGTACAGCGTGACGACATGCCGCAGCAGCGCACGGGCCAGGTCGAGTTTGTCCGCGCGCGGCAAGCGGTGTTCGCCGGCTGCGTCGAACAGCAGCAATTCGTTGTCGTCGTTGCCGATGGCGTCCTGCGCCAGATTGGCGGCCAGCAGCGGAACATTCTTCTTTTTCCGTTTGGCTGCGGCGTGCGCGCGCAGTTTTTCGCTCTCGGCGGCGAAACCGACGCAGAACGGCGGCCGGGGCAGGGCAGCGACGTAAGCCAGAATATCCGGGTTGGGCACGAGTTGCAGGGTCAGCGCAGCGTCGCTCTTCTTGATTTTTTGCGTACTGGTTTGTGCCACGCGGTAATCGGCGACCGCCGCCACGCCGATGAAGATATCGGCCCGCGCCACTTCCCGTTTAACCGCTTCGAACATCTCCACGGCGCTGACCACGTTCACGACCTGCGCACCGCGGGGCGGAGTCAGTGCGACCGACCCCGAGACGAGGGTGACCTCGGCGCCGATCTCCAGCGCCGCCTGCGCCACCGCGTAGCCCATCTTGCCGCTGCTGCGGTTGGTGATGCCGCGCACCGCATCGATCGCTTCGTAGGTGGGGCCCGCCGTGATGAGTATTTTTACGCCCCGCAGGTCTGGCAGGTCTGACTGTAGGTCTGACTTCAGTCCGACATCCCCCCGCGCCGTTTTCCCCTCCAGAAAAGCAAGAACATCACGCGCCAGTTCCGCGGCTTCCAGCATCCGTCCCAGGCCTTCCTCGCCGCAGGCCTGCGGGCCGCTGTCCGGGCCGAGCAGGGTCGCCCCATCGGCTGCCAGGCGTTGCACATTGCGCTGCGTTGCCGCGTTCGCCCACATCTGCCGGTTCATCGCCGGCGCGACCAGCAAGGGGCAGTCGCGTGCCAGACACAGGGTGGAGAGCAGGTCGTCGGCTTGGCCGTTTGCCAGTTTGGCGATGAAGTCGGCGCTGGCCGGCGCGATCACGATGGCATCGGCGCTGCGGCTGCCATGGATATGCGTCATGCCCTGCGCATCCTGCCATTGGTCGATCCAGACCGGGCGGGCGGTCAGGGCTTGCAGCGTGGCGGGCGTGATGAAATGCGTTGCCGCCTCGGTCATTGCTACCTGCACCTCGATGCCTTGCTTCAGCAGCAGGCGTGCCAGTTCCGCCGCCTTGTAGGCCGCGATGCCGCCGGTGATGCCGAGCACGATGCGTCTGGACTGTTTCATGGCGCGCATCTTAACAAGAAAATCCGCCTCAGGACTGGCAGTGCGGGCAATAGAAACTGGCGCGCTGACCTTGCGTGATGCGTTTGATCGGTGTGCCGCAGCGGCGGCAGGGTTCGCCGGCACGGCCATAAACGAAATAATGCTGCTGAAAGTAGCCGCTGGAGCCATCGCTGTGGACGAAATCGCGCAGGCTGCTGCCGCCTTGCCGGATGGCCGCGCGTAAGACTTCACGCACGGTGCGCACCAGCGTCGCGCTGCGTGCCCGCGTCAATTTGTGGGCGGCCAGTTGCGGCCGGATGCCGGCGCGGAACAGCGATTCATTGGCGTAGATGTTGCCGACGCCGACCACCAGATGATTGTCCATCAGCGCCTGTTTGATCGCCGTTTTACGGTTACGCGTGTTCTGATGCAGATAGTCCGCATCAAACGCCTTGCCGAGCGGCTCCGGTCCCAGGTTTGCCAGCAGCGGATGTTCCGCAATATCGCCCGTGTGCCACAACACCGCCCCGAAGCGGCGCGGGTCGCGCAGGCGCAGCAATTCCCCGTGGTCGAGGAGCAGATCGAAATGATCGTGTTTTTCCGGCGCAGTGCCGTGCGGCAGGATGCGCAGGCTGCCGCTCATGCCGAGGTGCAGGACGAGTGTGCCCTGCGCAAAACCGATCAGGAGATATTTGGCACGGCGCTGCAGGGTGTGCACGGTTTGGCCGCGCAAGCGTTCGGGCAGTTCGGGCGGAATCGGCCAGCGCAGGCGGGCGTTGCGCACAATGACCCTGCTGACGCAGCGACCCTGCAGGTGCGGAGCGATGCCGCGCAGGGTGATCTCTACTTCGGGAAGTTCGGGCATATCGTGTCAGTCTTCCAGGTCACGCGGAGGCGCGGAGTGCGCGGAGAAATTCAAGACAGGCAGTGGATGCCCGGTCGCCATGCAGACGGTTTTATCCAAACACGGCAATGACTCCGTGTTCTCCGCGCCTCCGCGTGAGAACGCATTTTGTTTCATCCTCTCCTGCGCCACCACAGCCCGCCGCCAATGGCGATCATCAGCAATGGCATGACCAGCAACAGCACGATGCTCATCGCGGTGAGTTGAACCCGGCTCAGGACGAGTTTGCCGTCCTGCGCGGTCGGCGGAACGAGACTAATCAGGCGTTCCTCGCCGGCCAGCCAGTTCAGCAGGTTGACCCCCAGATCGAGGTTGCCGCCGTTGCCGGAATAGGCATTGGCGAGAAATGCACCGCTGCCGACCACCACGATGCGCTGTTCATGTTCACCGGCCTGCCGTTGCAGGGCGAGCGCCAGCGTGACCGGGCCGGCCACATCGCGCTGCGGATCGAAGCGGGAATTGCGTTGCGGGCTGACCCAGCCGTTGGGCGCACCTTCGACCAGAATGTGGCGCTGCCACGGGGTGTCGGCTTCCGTGTCCAGCGCGCGGGCCTGAGGGAATACCGTGATCAGGTCGAAATCGCGGGTGACCGGATGCGGGGGATAGCCGGTGCCCAGCGCCCAGTCGCGCGGGGCGTTCATTTCCTGCGCGGAGGGGTCGATCACGATGCCCGGGGTGAGCACCAGGCCCAGGGCTTCGGCCAGCGCTTCGAGGCCGCGCAGCGGTTCGGCGTCGAGCAGCCACAGCAGATTGCCGCCGCGCTCGACATGGCGCAACAACTTGGCGATCTCTCCGGGAAACAGCCGGGTTTGCGGCTGGGTGACGACCAGCACGCCGACGTTATCCGGCACTTCCGGCGCGATGGCCAGATTGAGCGGCGCGATGCGGTAGCCGTTCTGTGTCAGGCGCTTGCCGAATTCGCCGAGGTCGTGATTGGCTGCGCCGTCCAGCTTGCGCTCCCCGTGACCGCTGACGTACATCAGCATCTGCTCCCGGCCGTGCGCGAGGCGCAGCAGCGCGCTGGTCAGCGTCTGTTCATTCAGGGTGGACAGATGTTCGCGCCGGCCGCCGAATTCCACCACCAGCTCGCCGTTGCCGCGGATGCCCGACTGGCGCGTCGCTTCCGGCTGCTTGACCGGATCGACGAAGACCAGGTGAATGTCGGACTTGTAGCGCTGGTACAGGGCAATGAATTCGCCGACCAGTTTGCGCACGTCGCCCTGTTGCGCATCCAGGTCGGTCGCATACACGGTGATGGTCAGCGGACCCTCCAGTTGTGCCAGGACCTTTTCGCTGGCGGGGGACAGACTGTTCAGGGCATTGCGGGTCGCATCCCACTGTAGCGGAAAACGCGCGGCGAGGTCGTTCATGCCAACCACGGCGGCCAACAGAACGAGAAGCGAAAAAAGGGAACGGACAGGACTGCGGCGCATTATCTTCCTTCCTGTTCCCGCCGCAGATGGCGCATGGCCAGCAGCAGTAACAGCGCGATGAATAGCGCGAAGTAGCAGAGGTCGGCGCTGCTGACGAGGCCGACATTCAGGTTCTGAAAATGCAGATTGGGCGACAGTACGCGCAGGACGCCGTTGCCCATTTCCAGCACCCACAAGCCGAACGAGACGGCGAGCGCGCCGAAGGCGGCGACCACCGGTTGGCGCGTGATGGCCGAACAATACAAGCCCAGTGAGGCGTAGCTGGCGGCCAGCAGCCACACGCCAAGCAGGTTGCTCGCGATCAGACCCGGGTCGGCGGATGTGCCCAGCGACAGCGTCAGCATCAGCAATCCGCCGGCGGCGATGATGAGCGAGAGCAGCGCGAGCAAACCCAGAAATTTCCCCAGCACGATTTGGGCCGGCGAGATCGGCGCGGAGGCCAGCAACAACCAGGTCTGGTTGCGCCGCTCCTCGGCGATCAGGCGCATGGTGAACAGCGGGATCAGCATCATCAGCAGCAGGGCCAGTGCGCCTGCCAGCGGCGCGGCGATGGAGATGGTGGCGCCAGGCGCACTGTCCATCTGCGCCAGTTGCGCCTGCACGTGCAGGTAGTCGTCCACCCGCGCCAGCCAGAACCAGGACAGGATGAATTGCAGCAACGCCAGCATCCACCAGGTCGAAGGGGCGGCGAACAGGCTGTGCAATTCGCGGCGGGCGAGGGTAAGGATCATTACTGCGTTTCCTTTTTTTCCGGGTCCGCGGTGAGCTGCAGAAAACCGGATTCGAGATCGCTGTGCTGGCGCAAATCGTCGATGCTGCCATCGAAGATCAGTTTGCCCTGGCGCAGGATGATGGCGCGGTCGCACACCTGTTCCACTTCGTGCAGCAGGTGGGTGGACAGGATCACGCTGCTGCTGTCGCCAAGCGTGCGGATGAGTTCGCGTATCTCGCGGATCTGCGCCGGGTCGAGTCCGACCGTCGGCTCGTCCAGAATCACGACGGCCGGCTGGTGGATGATCGCCTGCGCGATGCCGACGCGCTGCTGGTAGCCTTTCGACAAATTGCCGATGAGCCGGTGGCCGCAATCGAGCAGGCCGCAGCGCTGTTTTGCCAGCTGCACCCGCTCGGCTAGGCGGTCGGGCGCGACGCGGTGCAGGCGTGCGGCAAAGTGCAGATAATCATCCACCCGCATGTCGCGGTACAGCGGCGGATGTTCCGGCAGATAGCCCAGGCAGGATTTGCCCAGAGTCGGGCGTTGTGCCAGATCGAAGTTGCAAATCTCGGCCACGCCCGCACTGGGGGCCAATGCGCCGGCCAGCATTTGCAGGAGGGTACTCTTGCCGGCGCCGTTGTGTCCGAGCAGTCCCAGCACCTCGCCGCGCCGCAACTGGAACGACACATCGTTGACCGCGCACTGTCTGCCGTGGAAACGAGTGAGATGCTGCGCGGAAAGGGTGACCGGGGAAGTCATGTGCGGGCTGAAGGCGGCGGTTTTGAATTGCGCTGAATATAACCTAAACTGTCGGTCCACATCAAAATGCCGGACAACCATGAAATTCAGTCTTTCCCCTTTGTTGTTGCTTGCGTTGCTGACCGCCTGCGCCCATGCACCGCAAACGCCCGATGCGGCTCCCGCTGCCGCCGCCGGGCCGGTTCGGCCGACGTTGCCGGGGCCGGTCGAGCCGGTGCTGCCGGAGGTGGCGCTGACGGATCGCCTGCTGTATGAATTTCTGCTGGGCGATTTCGCCGCACAGCGCGGCAGGCCGGAACTGGCCGCCCAGGTCTATCTCGATCTGGCGCGCACCACGCGCGACCCGCGGGTCGCGCGCCGCGCCGCGCAACTGACCTTTGAGGCGCACCAGTACGCCTCGTCGCTGGAGGCGTTCCGCCTGTGGCAGCAACTGGAGCCGGATTCGCCGCTGGCCAAGCAGATGCTGGTCTCGCTGCTGCTTTCCGGCGGCAAACTGGCCGAAGCGCGTCCGCACGTGACCGAACTGCTGGCGTCGGACCCGCAGGGTGTGGGGCATATGTTCATCAATCTGTACGGTTTGCTGGCGCGGGTGGCGGACAAAGGGGCGGTGCTCGACTGGCTGGTCGAAGTGGCACAGCCCTACCCGAAAGTGGCCGAAGCGCATTGGGCCGTGGCGCAGGCGGCGTCCGCGGCAAACCAGCCCGCGCAGGCGCTGGCGGAAGCGCAACAGGCGGCCAGCCTGCGTCCGGAGTGGGACCTGGCCGCGATGCTTCTGGCGCAATTGACCCAGCGCACCCGGCCGGAGCAGGCGGCAGCGTTGCTGGCGGCCCATCTGGAAAAGTATCCGGCGCAGCAGAATGTGCGCCTGTTCCGTGCGCGCATGCTGCTCGAACAGAAGCAGTACGTGGCCGCGCGCGAGGAGTTCATGCGCCTGTTGCAGCAACGTCCCGGCAATGCGGAGATCGCATTCGCCATCGCCATGGTCTCTTTGCAGCTCGGCGAACTGCAGCGCGCCGAGGAGGAATTGCGCGCGGCGCTGGCCGGGACCAGCGGCAAGAAAGACGAGGACACCCTGCATTTCTATCTGGGCCAGTTGAGCGAGGCCAGGCAGGATGAAGCGTCGGCCCTGATCCACTATCGCCAGATCCGGGAGGGCGAGCGGCACTATGACGCGCAGTTGCGGATGGCCTATCTGCTGCACAAGCAGGGACAGGCGGCGCAGGCGCGCACCGTGCTGCAGCAAGTCTTGCCCGGCAATGACGCGCAGCGCGTGCAATTGCTGCTGATCGAAGCGCAGTTTCTGCGCGACGACGCGCACTATGCGGAAAGTTTCAAGGTGCTGAACCAGGGGCTGGCCAAATTTCCGGCGCAGCCCGAGTTGCTGTATCGGACGGCGCTGGCCGCCGACAAGCTGAAGCAGTACGACACTTTCGAACGGCTGATCCGCAGGCTGATCGAGGTCGAGCCAGACAATGCGCACGCCTACAACGCGCTCGGCTATGGCTGGCTGGAGCGCAATGTCCGCATCGCCGAGGCGATGGAGCTGGTGCAAAAGGCACATGCATTGCTGCCGGACGATGCGGCCATTCTGGACAGCGTGGGATGGGGCTATTTCCGCCTGAACGATCTGGCGCGGAGCATCGACTTCCTGCGCCGGGCGTTTGCCGCCAATCCCGATCCCGAGATCGCCGCCCATTTGGGCGAGGTGCTCTGGGTGAAAGGGGAGCGCGCGGAGGCGCAAGCCGTCTGGCGCGCCAGCGCACAAGCACACCCCGATAACGAAACGTTGCAGGCGGTGATCCGCAAATTCCTGCCGTGATGCGTTTCGCCCTTCTTGCACTGCTCCTGCTGGCGGCGTGCAGCACAAACCCGGTCATGCTGCACCGCGCGCGCGAGGCGGATGCCCCGTTCGCGTTCAACGGGCGCATTGCCATTCGCCAGGACGCGCGGCGCGACAGCGCGGGCGTGCGCTGGACGCACAGGGACGGAACCGACGAGATATTGCTGCTGGCCCCGCTGGGACAGACCGTTGCGCGTATCGTGCACGGCGCGGAACAGACCACGCTGGAGGCGCAGGGTCGGCGTTACGTTGCGCAGAATGCCGAGGACCTGATGCAGCAAGCGCTGGGCTGGCGTTTGCCGCTCTCCGGTCTGCGCTACTGGATCATGGCGCTGCCCGCGCCGGACGGTGAAGCGCGCATCGAGCGCAATGCGAACGGCCAGGTGAACCTGCTACGCCAACAGGGCTGGGAAATAAGCTACACCCGTTATGCCGCAGAATCCGGGGATGCGCTGCCGTTGCGCCTGAAATTGCAGCGTGAGGGCGTGGAAGTGCGGGTGCTGATCGACGAGTGGGAGGCGCAGTGAATACGCTGACGTGCCCGGCGCCGGCCAAACTCAACTTGTTCCTGCATGTCGTGGGGCGGCGCGGCGACGGTTACCACCTGTTGCAGAGTCTGTTCCGTTATATCGATCTGAACGACACCTTGCATTTCACGCGGCGCGAAGACGGGGAAATTCACCGCCTCAACGCACTGGAAGGCGTGCCCGAAGCGCAAGACCTGTGCGTGCGCGCTGCGCGCTTGCTGCAACAGGAGACAGGATACGCGGCGGGGGTGGACATCGACGTGGAAAAGCGCATCCCCATGGGTGGCGGTCTCGGCGGCGGCAGTTCCGATGCGGCCACCACCCTGCTGGCGCTGAACCGGCTGTGGCAGCTCGATCTGCCGCGCGCGCGCCTGATGCAACTGGGGTTGCAGCTGGGGGCGGATGTGCCGTTTTTTGTGTTCGGCGACAACGCATTTGCCGAGGGCGTGGGCGAGCGCTTGCAGGCCTATCCGCTGCCGGAGGCGTGGTACGTGGTGCTGTGTCCGCCAGTGCAGGTCCCCACGGTGCAGATTTTCAGCCATCCGGAATTGACACGAAATACGATTTCGATGACAATGCGCGCCCTTCCGAAGGGGCAGGATTTTCGGGCAGGCAGAATCAGCGGCTTGCGCAACGATTTGCAGGACGTGGCATGCAAGCTGTATCCGGCGGTGGCGGAACATCTGGCATGGCTGGCGAAATTTGCGCCCGCGCTGATGAGTGGTTCCGGCGCTTGCGTGTTTGCCGAGTTTGCCACGGAAGCCGAAGCCCGTGCGGTAGGGCGGCAGTTGCCGGACACCCTGCGCGGATTTGTCGCGCGGGGTTTGCCTGAGCATCCGCTGAAAGATTTTTGCAGTAGCTGAATTGCGCCCAAGGGCGCTGTATTCGACGAGTTCTTGGGGAGTCGCCAAGTGGTAAGGCATCGGATTTTGATTCCGACATTCGTAGGTTCGATCCCTACCTCCCCAGCCAGATTCTTCAAGCATTGACGGGCGCTTGCGACCGTTTCACTTCATAGGGGTGTTCTCGATGTCGGGCGACATGATGGTTTTCACCGGCAATGCCAATCCCAAGCTGGCCGAAAGCGTCGCCAAGCATCTGGGCATCCATCTCGGTCGCGCCACGGCCAGCCGTTTCTCCGACGGCGAAGTGATGGTGGAAATCCTGGAGCATGTGCGCGGCAAGGATGTGTTCATCCTGCAATCCACCTGTGCCCCGACCAATGACCACCTGATGGAGATCATGGTGATGGTTGATGCCCTGCGCCGCGCCTCGGCCGCGCGCATCACCGCCGCCATTCCGTATTTTGGTTATGCCCGCCAGGATCGCCGTCCGCGTTCGGCGCGCGTGGCGATCACCGCCAAGGTGGTGGCGAACATGCTGACCGGCGTCGGTGTCGATCGGGTGCTGACCATGGATCTGCACTCCGACCAAATTCAGGGCTTCTTCGATATTCCGGTGGACAACATCTATGCCAGCCCGATTTTGCTGTCGGACGTGTGGCGCTGCAATTATCCCAACCTGATCGTGGTGTCGCCCGACGTGGGGGGGGTGGTGCGCGCGCGTGCACTGGCCAAGCAGCTGGATGCCGACCTGGCGATCATCGACAAGCGTCGGCCCAGGCCCAATGTGGCCAAAGTGATGAACATCATCGGCGAAGTTTCGGGCCGTACCTGTCTCATCATGGATGACATGGTGGACACCGCCAACACCTTGTGCGAAGCGGCCAAGGCGTTGAAGGAAAAAGGCGCCGAGCGCGTGCTGGCCTACTGTACGCACGGCGTGCTGTCGGGACCGGCGATCGAGCGGATCGAAAAATCGGCGATCGACGAACTGGTGGTGACGGATACCATTCCGCTGAATGATGCCGCGCGCAAATGCAAACGCATCCGCCAGCTCAGCATCGCGGAGCTGATGGCGGAAACCCTGCGCCGCATCAATGCGGACGAGTCGGTCAGTTCGCTGTTCGTGGATTAAGTTTTTTTGCGCCAGCCATGTTGGCTGGCGCGCAACCCGAAGTTCACTGGTCGCGGTGAGCTTCACTCGAAGTGGAGAAGTAAAATGACAATCGAAATCAGCGCAACCAAGCGCCAAGTGCAAGGAACGGGTGCGAGCCGCCGTCTGCGCAAGGCGAACCGTGTCCCCGGCGTCGTGTACGGCGCAGGCGAAGCGGCCATGATCGAACTCGATCACAACACCCTTTATTACGCACTGCGCAATGAGGCTTTCCACGCGTCCATCCTGACGCTGGACCTGGAGGGCAAGAAGGAATCCGTGCTGCTGCGCGACTTCCAGATGCACCCGTTCCGCCAGCAAGTGCAGCACATCGACTTCCAGCGCGTCGATGCGAAGAAGAAGATCCACATGAGAGTGCCGTTGCACTTCAAGAATGCGGAACTCGCCCCGGGCGTAAAGACCGGTGGCGGCATCATCAGCCATGTCCTGACCGAACTCGAAATCGTTTGCTTGCCGGCCGATCTGCCCTCCGCCTTCGAGGTCGATCTGTCCGGTCTGGAACTGGGACACTCGATCCACATCGCCGATGTCAAACTGCCGAAGGGCATCGAACTCGCGCACCATCATCACGCGGGCGATGCGGTGGCGACCGTCCAAGTGCCGCGCGGCGCCGTTGAAGCGGCGGCGGATGCCGCTGCCGACGCGGCAGTTGCCGAAGCTGCGGCCGCTGCTTCGGCCGCAGCCGCAGCGCCGGCTGCCGCTGCAGCACCTGCTGCCAAGAAGTAATCTGCAACGGGAACAACCCGCCATGCGATCGAACGATGCATGGCGGGTTTTTTCATTATGAGCGAGCCCATCAAACTAATCGTCGGCCTCGGTAATCCGGGCAAGGAATACGAAGCCACGCGCCACAATGCGGGTTTCTGGTGGGTGGACGAACTCGCGCGCATACAGAACGCAAACTTCAAGGCCGAGGGCAAGTTCCATGGACTGGCCGCAAAAACGAATCTGCACGGGCACGAAGTACACCTGCTCAAGCCGCAGACCTTCATGAATGTCAGCGGCCGCGCGGTCGGGGCGTTGGCTCAATTCTACAAGCTGGAGCCGGCACAGATACTGGTGGTGCATGACGAGCTCGATCTGCCGCCGGGCAGTGCCAAGCTTAAGCTGGGCGGCGGGCACGGCGGCCACAACGGGCTGAAGGACATCATCGCGCATCTCGGAACAAAAGATTTCTGGCGTTTGCGCATCGGCGTCGGTCATCCGGGCGACCGCGCGGAAGTGGTGAATTTCGTGCTGAACGCCCCGCGCAAGGAAGAGCGGGTCTTGATCGATGAAGCATCGCAACGCGCGCAGGATGTTGCGCCGCTGATCATCGAAGGCAAGCTGGAAGCAGCGATGTTGAAGCTGCATAGTAATCAGTAGTGAGTGCCGAGTGCTGAAGCAAACCCGCACTCTATTTTTACTCGGCACTCCGTACTCGGCACTTTAATAAGGAACAACCATGAGTCTCAAATGCGGTATCGTCGGTCTGCCCAACGTGGGCAAGTCCACCCTGTTCAATGCCCTGACCAAGTCGGGCATCGCGGCGGAGAACTATCCCTTCTGCACTATCGAGCCCAACGTCGGCATCGTCGAAGTGCCCGATCCGCGCATGGACGAGCTGGCCAAGATCGTCAAGCCGCAGCGCATGCAATATGCCATCGTCGAGTTCGTGGACATCGCCGGACTGGTGGCGGGTGCCTCCAAAGGCGAGGGATTGGGCAACCAGTTCCTCGCCAACATTCGCGAGACCGACGCCATCGTCAACGTGGTGCGCTGCTTTGACGATCCCAACATCGTGCACGTGGCGGGCAAGATTGACCCGCTGGCCGACATCGAAGTCATCCTGACCGAACTGGCGCTGGCCGATCTGGCCGTGGTCGAACGTACCATTGCGCGCGACGGCAAGAAGGCCAAGTCGGGTGACAAGGATGCGATGAAGCTGGTGACCCTGCTGGAAAAGCTGCTGCCGCACCTGAATGAAGGCAAGCCGGCGCGCACCTTCGACCTGAGCGAGGATGACAAGCAACTCATCAAACCGCTGTGTCTGCTCACCGTGAAGCCCGCCATGTACGTGGGCAACGTGCTGGAAGACGGCTTCGACAACAACCCGCACCTCGATCACCTGCGTGAACACGCGGCAAAAGAAGGCGCGCCCGTCGTCGCGCTGTGCGCCAAGATCGAACAGGAACTGGCCGACCTCGACGAGGCCGACAAGCTCGAATTCCTGCAAGACCTCGGCCTGGAAGAGCCCGGCCTCAACCGCCTGATCCGCACCGGCTACGATTTGCTCGGGCTGCAAACCTATTTCACCGCCGGCGTGAAGGAAGTGCGCGCCTGGACTATCCACAAGGGCGACACTGCACCGCAGGCGGCCGGCGTCATCCACACCGACTTCGAAAAAGGCTTCATCCGCGCGCAGACCATCTCCTACGAAGACTTCATCGCCTGCGGCGGCGAAGCCGGTGCCAAGGAGAAGGGCAAGATGCGCGTCGAAGGAAAGGACTACGTGGTGCAGGACGGCGACGTGATGAACTTCCTGTTCAACGTCTAAGCCAAGAATAAATCTTTATTAGGCGGGCATCGTCCGGTGCTCGGCCATGGACTAAACCGCTCCGCGGTATGGGCGCTCCGATCCACGAGTCCAGGTGGGTTTTAAGAGAGGTTGAATCGCTGGTTCTGTTTCCCTAACTTGTGAAGTGAGGCGATCCGCCTCATTTCACGAGAGGAGCAGAATCATGACTTCATCGACCCCGTCCGTTTCCCCGTTACGT
>NZ_BAAFRY010000027.1:0-30123 GCF_045866295.1 Ferrigenium sp. UT5 | reverse complement strand
AACCGGAATATGGGTAAACTGATTTCAAATCGGCACCAAAATATTTGCGCCACAAACCCACCCGTTATTGAGCTTCGTGGCGAGAATGACTAATTTAACCGGACACTACTGAATCGGACTATTTCCTCATTTGCAAGTTGGCCGCGATGCGCATGCGCAGCGCATTCAGCTTGATGAACCCGCCCGCGTCCTTCTGGTCGTAGGCGCCCTTGTCGTCCTCGAAGGTCGCGATGCTGGAATCGAACAGCGAATCGGTCTTGGAATCGCGCCCGACGACGATGACGTTGCCCTTGTACAGTTTGACGCGCACCCAGCCGTTCACGCTCTGCTGCGTGTGGTCGATCAGGGTTTGCAGGGCGCGGCGTTCCGGCGCCCACCAGTAGCCGTTGTAAATCATCGCAGCATAGCGCGGCATCAGATCGTCCTTGAGGTGCGCGACTTCGCGGTCCAGCGTGATCGATTCCATGGCGCGGTGCGCCTTGAGCAGGATGGTGCCGCCTGGGGTTTCGTAGCAGCCGCGCGACTTCATGCCGACGTAGCGGTTCTCCACCAGATCGAGGCGGCCGATACCGTGCTTGCCGCCGAGCATGTTCAGATTGTTGAGCACCTGCGCGGGGGTCATCTTTTGCCCGTTCAGCGCCACCACATCGCCCCGGACGAACTCGAGATCGAGATATTCCGCCGCGTCCGGCGCTTTCTCCGGCGACACCGTCCAGCGCCACATGCTCTCCTCCGCTTCTGCCGCCGGGTTTTCCAGGTGGCGTCCCTCGTAGCTGATGTGCAGCAGGTTGGCATCCATCGAATACGGCGAGCCGCCCTGCTTGTGTTTCATGTCAACCGGGATGCCGTGCTTTTCGGCATAGGCCATCAGCTTCTCGCGGGAGAGCAGATCCCATTCGCGCCACGGCGCGATGATCCTGATGTTCGGGTTCAGCGCATAGGCGCCCAGTTCGAAACGCACTTGGTCGTTACCCTTGCCGGTCGCGCCGTGCGCGATGGCCTGTGCGCCGGTCATGTTGGCGATCTCGATCAGGCGCTTGGCGATCAGCGGCCGCGCGATGGAAGTGCCGAGCATGTATTCGCCTTCATAGACTGTGTTGGCGCGGAACATCGGGAACACGAAATCGCGCACGAACTCTTCGCGCAAATCCTCGATGAAAATATTTTGTGCCGGGATGCCGAACTGCAACGCTTTCTTGCGCGCGGGTTCCAGTTCCTCGCCCTGGCCGAGGTCGGCGGTGAAGGTCACGACCTCGCATTGGTAGGTGTCCTGCAGCCACTTCAGGATGACGGAAGTGTCGAGTCCGCCGGAATAGGCGAGGACGGTTTTCTTGATGTCGCTCATGATGTTCCTGTCGAGGTTGGTTGTTTCGGTTAAGTATCTTTACGTTTGCTCTGCAACTTGTTTTCGAATCGGGTGCGGTCGATCACAAAGCGTTCGTGCGTGCCGCGTGCGATGGTATCCACACCGTCATGCGCGGACACGGCGAAAGTGAGACGGCGGCCCTCCACGGCGGTCACCTCGACGGTCGCCGTGACTTCAAGCCCGGGCGGCGTGGCGGATTCGTGGCTGACGTTGATGTGGGTGCCCAGCGATTGTTCGGACGGCCAGTCCAGATGCGGCTTGAGGCAGATGATGCAGGCCCACTCCAGAAACCCGACCATGTAGCCGGTCGCGAACACTTCCGGCATCGCCTGGAATTCCGGGGATTCCGGATACAGCGCGGGAACGGTCTTGCTCGCCGGAATGACGAATTTGTGTTCGTAACGGATGCCGGGTTTGAGAGAGTCTTTCACGTTGTCCTCCGCCGGTCTTACTTGTCCAATTTCCCCAGCAACAGGTATTCCATCAGAGCCTTCTGCACATGGAGACGATTTTGGCTTCCGCCGCCGCTGCGCGGCTTAACATTCGCTGCACTCATGTTAGCGTCCGCCGAAACAGACTGCATTGGGGATGGGCATTTCATGCCACTTTCCCCAGCAACAAATATTCCATAAGTGCTTTTTGTACATGCAGTCTGTTTTCTGCCTCATCCCATACGACCGACTGCGGGCCGTCGATGACTTCCGCCGCGACTTCCTCGCCGCGGTGCGCGGGCAGGCAGTGCATGAACAGCGCATCCGAAGCCGCGACGCGCATCATGTCGCCGTCCACCTGCCAGTCCGCGAAATCCTTCAGGCGTTCCTCGTTCTCGGCTTCCCAGCCCATGGAAGTCCAGACGTCGGTGGTGACCAGGTCGGCGCCGCGCGCGGCTTCCATCGGATCCTTGAATTCCTCGTAGTGTTCTGCGCCGAACAGGCCGGCGCGTTCGGGTTCGACCTCATAGCCGGGCGGGGTGGAGACGTGCACATTGAAGTCCAGGATCTCTGCGGCCTGCAGCCAAGTGTTGCACATGTTGTTGGAGTCGCCGATCCACGCCACGGTCTTGCCGGTGATGCTGCCGCGATGCTCGATGTAGGTGTGGATGTCGGCCAGCACCTGGCAGGGGTGGTATTCGTTGGTCAGGCCGTTGATGACGGGAACGCGCGAGTTGCGCGCGAAGCGCTCGATGATGTCCTGCTCGAAGGTGCGGATCATCACGATGTCGCTCATACGGGAGATGACCTGGCCGGCGTCCTCCACCGGCTCGCCGCGACCGAGCTGCGAGTCGCGCGTGTTGAGGTAGATGGCCGAGCCGCCGAGCTGGTGCATGCCGGCCTCGAACGACAGGCGCGTGCGCGTGCTGGCCTTTTCGAAGATCATCACCAGCGTGCGGTCTGCCAGCGGCCAGTACTGCTCGTAGCGCTTGAAGCGTTCCTTGATGATGCGCGTGCGCTCGAACAGATATTCGAATTCGGCGCGGGAAAAATCCCGGAATTGCAAGAAGTGTTTGAGGTTCGCTGCCATGATGCTTTTCCGTCAGGATTGCAAAAAGTCTTTGATGAGCGCCACCAGGCCGTCCACCAGTTGTTGCGCTTCTTCCCGGGTCAGGATCAGCGGCGGCAACAGGCGAATCACGCTGTCGGCGGTCACATTGATCAGCAGGCCGCGTGCCAGCGCCAGCTTGACCAGCTCGGCGCAGGGTTTGTCCAGCTCGATGCCGATCATCAGACCCAGGCCGCGAATTTCCTTGACGCCGGCGACACCCTGCAACCCGTCGCCGAGACCGTCGCGGATGAATTGTCCGGTCTGCGCGGCATGGGCCAGCAGACCGTCCTGCTCGATGATGTCGAGGGTGGCGATGCCGGCCGTGCAGGCCAGCGGATTGCCGCCGAAGGTCGAGCCGTGGTTGCCGGGCTTGAATGTCCCCGTCGCCCGGCCTGCGGCAAGGCAGGCGCCGATCGGCACGCCGGAGCCCAGCCCTTTGGCCAGGGTCATCACGTCGGGCAGGATGCCGGTATGCTGGTGGGCAAACCATTTTCCGGTGCGTCCCATGCCGCATTGCACTTCGTCCAGCATCAGCAGCCATTCCTGCGCATCGCAGATTTCGCGCAAGCCTTGCAGATAGCTTGCCTCCGGCGTGCGCACACCGCCTTCGCCCTGGATGGGCTCGACCAGGACGGCGACCACGTTGCTGTCGTTTTGCGCCACCTGGCGCACGGCTTCCAGATCGGCGTAGGGGACCCGCACGAAGCCCTTGACCAGCGGCTCGAAACCGGCCTGAACCTTGCGGTTGCCGGTGGCGGAGAGGGTGGCCAGGGTGCGCCCGTGGAAGGATTTTTCCATCACGATGATAGTCGGCGCGTCGATGCCCTTGTTGTGACCGTACAGGCGCGCCAGCTTGAGCGCGGCCTCGTTCGCCTCGCAACCGGAATTGCTGAAAAACACTTCCTGCATGCGGGCGGCGGCGCACAGCTTGTCGGCCAGTTGCTCCTGCTGCGGCACCTGATAGACATTGGAGCAGTGGATCAACTTGTCGATTTGCGCCTTGAGCGCGGCGGTAAAGCGCGGATGTGCATGGCCCAGCGTATTGACCGCGATGCCGGACAGTCCGTCCAGATAGCGTTTGCCGTCGGTGTCCCAGAGCCAGGCGCCTGCACCGTGCGAGAAAGCCAGGGCTTGCCTGGCATACGTGTTCATCAAATGTGACATGACGGAGTTTCCGGTCTTGTTGTTTTCTGATGGGGCAACTATAAACAAAAAAGGCCGACAGCGCTGTCGGCCTTCATGTTGCAGCGGTCAGCCGCAAATGGATCAGGCCATTGCCTTGATGGCGGCGGACAGGCGGCTCTTGTGGCGCGCAGCCTTGTTCTTGTGGATGATCTTCTTGTCGGCGATGGAGTCCACCACGCGGGTCGAGGCGCGGAACACTTCCTGCGCGGCAGCCTTGTCGCCCGCCTGCACAGCCTTGATGACTTTCTTGATCGCGGTGCGCATTTCGGAGCGCAATGTGGTGTTGTGCGCGTGCTGCTTCGTTGCCTGACGGGCGCGTTTCTTGGCTTGTGCGGTGTTGGCCATGCTATGACTCCTCGGGATTCGGCTTGCGTAAAAAGGCGCGCATTATAGGGAGGCGTCCCGTATTTTGCAACACGTTGTTTTTCCGTTTGCCGCGCACGGGGAGCGCGGGGGGCGAATGGTATGATGCGCCGCGTTTATAGCGGGCGGCATTTTGCGCATGGGCTCAAGGGAACCTCTAGAAATTCACTTTTACGGGATGAAGCGCAAGGAGCCGCGCAGCGAATGACGAGATATATCAAATGGATAGGCGAGGAATGAGCGAGCGCGCGACACCGCGATTCGCCCGCAAAATGAATTTATAGAGGTTCCCTAAATGACAACACGGGTATTTCTGGCATGAACCTGCTCAAGGTACTGGCCACCATCAGCGGTTTGACCCTGGTTTCGCGCGTGCTGGCCTTCGGCCGCGACGTGCTGATCGCGCGCGTGTTCGGCGCGGGCATGGCGACCGATGCCTTTTTTGTCGCCTTCAAACTGCCCAACCTGCTGCGCCGCCTGTTCGCGGAGGGCGCGTTCTCGCAGGCGTTTGTGCCGATCTTCGGCGAATACCGCAACCGCAAGGGACACGACGAGACCCGGCTGCTGGTGGACCACGTCAGTACGATGCTGGCGCTGATCCTGTTCGGGGTCACGCTGGTCGGGATCATTGCCGCACCGGTCCTGGTCTATATCAGCGCACCGGGTTTTGCGCGCAACGATGCGCAATTCGATCTTACCGTGCAACTGCTGCGCATCACCTCCCCTTACATTTTCTTCATCTCGCTGGTGGCGGTGGCGGCGGGCATCCTCAATACCTACAACAAGTTCTGGGTGCCGGCGTTCGCGCCCATCCTGCTCAATCTCTGTTTCATCGGCGGTGCACTGTGGGCGGCGCCGTATTTTGACCCGCCCATTCTGGCGTTGGCGTGGGCCGTGTTTGTCGCGGGCATCGTGCAACTGGCGTTCCAGATCCCGTTCCTGAAAAAGATCGGCATGCTGCCGCGCCCGCGTTTCAGTCTGCGCCATGAAGGGATGCGCCGCGTCATCCGCCAGATGGGGCCGGCCGCATTCGGCGTCTCCATCGCCCAATTAAGCCTGATCCTGAATACCGTGTTCGCCTCCTTTCTGGTGGCGGGCAGCGTGTCGTGGCTGTATTACGCCGACCGGCTGATGGAATTTCCCACCGGCATGCTGGGGGTGGCGCTGGGCACCATCCTGTTGCCGTCGCTCTCCAAACTGCATGCGAACAACGACACGGCGGAGTATTCCAGAATGCTGGACTGGGGCTTGCGGCTCACTTTCCTGCTTGCACTGCCGGCCGCGCTCGCGCTGGGGATGATCGCGGTGCCCCTGCTGGCGACTTTTTTTCAGTACGGTGCGTTCAGTGCGCACGATGTGCTGATGTCGCGCAGCGCGCTGGTCGGCTACAGCGTCGGCCTGATCGGCCTGATCCTGGTCAAGATCCTCGCGCCCGGTTTTTACGCGCGCCAGAACATCCGCACCCCGGTCAAGATCGGGGTCGCGACCCTGATCGCCACGCAACTGATGAATATCGTTTTTGTTTTTGGCCTTGATCTGGCGCACGCCGGGCTGGCCTTGTCGATCGGGCTGGGTGCGTGCCTCAATGCCGCGGTGCTGTTCCATTTTTTGCGCCGGCACGGCATTTATCGCGCCGAACCCGGCTGGCCTTCATTCTTCGCCAAGCTTGGCGCTGCCCTGCTGGTGCTGGGATTGCTGCTCTGGTTCGGCATGGGCAGCGAACAGCACTGGCTGGAAGCGCGCGGCTGGCCGCGCATCCTCCATCTGGCTGCGTTGGTCGCGGGCGGGATGGCGGCGTACTTTGGCGTGTTGTATGCGCTCGGTTTCCGGCCGCGGGATTACTACAAACGGGCAACGGAGTGAGAAAGAAAAATGAGCGACTATTCCTGTAACGTCGAGGAAGACACGTTTGACGAGCGGGTGGTGGCGCGCTCGCACGAATTGCCGGTGCTGGTCGATATCAGCGCCGAATGGTGCGCGCCGTGCCGGGTATTGGCGCCGCTGCTGCACAAGATGGTGTTCGAATACAACGGCAAGTTCATACTCGGGATCGTCGATGCCGACGAGAACATGAAGATCGCCGGACGGCACAAGGTGCGCGGCTTCCCGACGGTCATCGCCTACAGCCGCGGGGTCGAGATAGACCGTTTCCACAGCGCGCAGACCGAAGGTTTTCTGCGCAACTTCATCGACAAGGTGATCGAACGGCATGCGGCGTCTGGCGCGTGAGTTCGATTGCGAAGCGGTCACCTCTCATGGAGCAAGGTGAACGGTTCAATACCTGGACCCACCTGATCGGTGCCCTGCTGGCCCTGATCGGCGGGGTGGTGCTGATCGTACTGGGCGCCTTGAGCGGCGACGTGTGGAAGATTGTCAGCTTCTCGATCTACGCCGCCACGCTGCTGTCGCTGTACGGATTCTCCACGCTGTATCACAACGCCAGGGCGGGCCGCATCAAATCGATCCTGCAGAAGCTCGATCACAATGCCATTTATCTGCTGATTGCCGGAACCTACACGCCCTTCACGCTGGTCAGCCTGCGCGGGCCGTGGGGCTGGTCGCTGTTCGGCGTGGTGTGGGGGCTGGCGCTGCTGGGGATATTTCAGGAAACGTGGTTCGCCAGAAAATCGCGCTGGCTGTCCATGCTGATCTACATCCTGATGGGATGGGTCGCCATCGTTGCCATCCTGCCCCTGCTGGAAACGCTGGGCACGCCCGGTTTCGTGCTGCTGGCGGCAGGCGGTGTTGCCTATACGGGCGGCATCATCTTCTATCTCTATGATGAGCGGTTTCGCCATGGGCACGGCATCTGGCACCTGTTCGTGCTGGCAGGCAGTGCCCTGCATTACGGCGCAATCCTGTTCTATGTGGCATGAATCAGCCCGCCAGGCATTGGCGGTGTGGCGCTGCATTTTCTTGATGCTGCTTATGCGAACGCTGGTGGATGTCGCAGCGATCGTTGTTGGGCCGTGAATCACAAGGGGCAGGCTACGATTTATTTCGTCGTCAATCCGGGTGCGACAATTTGCCGCAGGGGCGCGCAGGCCGGTCTTGGTAGGATGCGGGGCGGTTTTGAATACCCTACCAGGAGAGAAACAATGAAGAGAAGATTGCTGATGATGATGTTGCTCGGTGCCTGCGCGAACGTTCAGGCTGCGTGTGGCACGGCGAGTTGTCCGGTGAATACGCAGTGGGATGCACAGGGCTTGTCGCACGACGAAGGGGTGCGCGTGGACCTGCGTTATACCTATGCGCGCGCCAACAAGCTGCGCTTTGGCTCAAAGCGGGTTGCCCCTGAAGCGCCGGCGGCAACCGGTCTGGAAATCGAGAACCGGCGCACCATCAACCAACTGCTGAATGCCGATATCGACTATGCGGTGAATGCGCGGTGGAAAATTGCGCTGGGTCTGCCGCTGGTCATCCGCGATCATGCGCACACGCTCGATTCCACTTCCGGCATCCCCACCCCGCAACGGGCTGAATTTACCCGGTTGGGGGATATCCGTGCGGTGGGCAGTTTCAGCTTTGATCTGGGCGATTCGCATTCGGGGAGCGGGGTGCGCCTTGGTTTGAAACTTCCGACCGGATCAACCACGCAGAATATGGATGCGCAAGATCCGGCCGATCCGCCCGGAACCCCTTATGCGCTGGAGCGTTCCGCGCAGCCTGGAACGGGCACGACCGATTTGATTCTGGGCGCCTACTATTACCATGAGCTGGCCGATTCGCCCTGGGGATGGTTCACCAGCATCCAGGGACAAACTGCGCTGAATCATCATCAGGATTTCCAGCCGGGTGATGACGTCGTGGTTGATCTCGGTACGCGTTACGCATTCACGCGCCAACTCACCGGCCTGCTCCAGGTCAACGCCCACTACCGCGATCGCGACAACGGCCTGGAGGCCGAGCCCACTTCGGGGGGGTACAGTCTGAACTTGAGCCCCGGCTTGAGTTTTGCCGTGGCGCGGCAAACCCGTATCTATGGTTTTGTCCAGCTGCCCCTGTATCAGTATGTCTATGTGGACAAGGCGGAAGCCAATTTTGGCCAACTGACCGCACCGTGGACATTGTCGCTCGGCATCAGTCAGTCGTTCTGAACACGACGTGCAGGTAATCTCGAAAAACGCGGCCGTGTGCCGCGTTTTTCTTGGTGCGGGGGGAAGGGCGATGCTCAACGGAGCCGGGGCGAATGAAATGGAACGCGCAGGCGCCCCAGCCACCGCCGCGTCAAGCGGCCCGGCTTGGATTTATATTCCGCGTTCAGGTATCCTCCGGCCCGGTCGCCGCGCGCTGCATGACAGGACGAGTGGGCGAATTGATTCGATGAGGGGGCATGGTGTTGAGACAGTCCGGCGATACGATCTTGCTGGTGGAGGGCGATGAGCCGGCGATCCTGCTGGTGCAGCAGGCGGTGGCGAGTTGTCCAGGCAATCTGTATCTGGCGGTGGTGCCGGACAGTGTTGCGGCGCTGGAGTGGCTGTCCGCAGAAACGGCGCAGGGCCATCCGGTGCCGCGCCTGATCCTGATTGATCTGAAGTTGCCCAAGCTGATCGGACTCGCCGTGTTGCGCACCCTCCGCATGGATCCGCGTTTGCAACAGGTCCCGATCGTGGTTTATTCGCAAAGCCATGAACCAGCGGACGTGGTGCTGGCCTACCAGATCGGGGCAAACAGTTTTGTCCAGAAGCCCCAGACGCTGGATGAGTTCAACCGGTTGATGCAGGAGCTGCTCGCGCTGGGCTGGCTGACAGCGTCCGGCCCCGGCCAGGCACTGCCGCACAGTATCCGCACATGAAGTTTATCCGCGCCTTGTTTGTCACCCTGCGCAAGGCGGAAGTGGCGCGGGTGGCGGACATGTTTGCACAGCAGGGTTACCGCATGCAAACGCATCTGGCCGGGGATATGGCTGCGCTCGAAACGGCCCTGCGCGAACCGGTCCAGATCGTGTTTATCTCCCCCACCGCAAAATTTCCCGTCGAACGCACCCTCAATACCCTGCGCCAGCGCGAGTTGGACATCCCGTGCATTCTGCTCCTGCAGGATGAGGCGCAAATGACATTGACCGAGGCCGTGCGCCTGGGCGCCCGGGATTGTGTGCGGCTGCAGGACAGTCAGCGTCTGGTGCCTACGGTCGAGCGCGAACTGGTTGCGGCGGCTTTGCGCTACCACGTGCGCGAGCAGATTGTGACCGACCATCTGTTGCAGGAGATCGATCAGTACATCCTGCACAAGTTCGACTTGCCACATCTGGTCAAGCGTATCTGCCAGCGCATGGTCGAGCTGTTCGGTTTCGAACTGGTCTGGCTGGGCATGAAAGTCGCGGATGGCAGCATCGAGATTGTCGATGCCGCCGGCAGGACGGCTTACCTGGAAGATATCCAGGTGCGCTGGGACGATACGCCGCAGGGCAGGGGGCCGGCAGGTGTGTCGATACGCGAGAATCACCCGGTCGTTTTGGGCGCAGACGCGCCCCAGTTTGCGCCGTGGCGAGAGCGTGCCGGGCAGCACGGACTGCGCTGCGTCCTGTCATTGCCGCTGGCGATCGACGGCCAAGTCATCGGGGTCCTGCTGATGTACGCCGTGCGGGAAGACGCGTTCGATACGTTCACGGTGAACCGTCTTTCCGCGTTTGCCGCGCGGGTCGCCGTGGCGATCCTGCAGGCACGGGAACAGCAGGAATTGCGCCTGATGGATGTGGCCATGCGCAATGCGGCGAATGCGATGTTCATCACCGATTGCCAGGGGCGGGTGCAATGGATGAATCAGGCGTTGACGCGCATCAGCGGCTACCCGAGCGGAGAGATTCTGGGGCAGACCCCGCGGGTTTTTTCCTCCGGCCTGCATGAGGCTTCTTTCTGGCAGGCCATGTGGTCGCGGATCAGTAGCGGTCAAGACTGGCGTGGCGACATCATCAACCGCAACAAGTCGGGCGAGCTGTTCACGGTCACGCAAAGCGTTTCGCCCCTGTTCGACGAAAAAGGCGAATTGACCAACTTTCTCGCGGTGCAGCAGGATATTTCTGAAAAACGCCGGCTGGAAGAAGAGATTCACCACCTTGCCTATCACGACATATTGACCGACCTGCCCAATCGCATGCTGTTCCAGGACCGGGTGCAGCAGGAGATCATCCAGGCCAAGCGCAACAAAAGCGAGTTTGCCGTGCTGTTCATCGACCTCGACGGTTTCAAGGCGGTGAACGATGCGCGCGGCCATGCGACCGGCGACAAGCTGCTGCAGACCATTGCGCAGCGTCTGCGCAGTTGTGTGCGCGCGGGTGACACCGTTGCGCGCCTGGGGGGAGACGAATTCACGATCCTTCTGCGCGGGGTGGGGCATGGCGAAGGCTTGCGCCGCGTGCTGCGCAAAATCATCAAAGCCGTGGCGCAACCCTGCGAACTGGGCGAGGTTGCGGAAAAAGTCACGGCCAGCATCGGCATCAGCCTCTATCCGCAAGACGCCACCGGCGTGGAAAAACTGCTGGTCCATGCCGACGAGGCGATGTATCACGCCAAACAAACCGGCAAGAACCGGTGGGTGATCTACGGGCGGAAAGAAGAACTGCCCGATTGATGCGTACCTGCGTTCATCGCTGCGGATGAACGGGGATGTGGCGCGCGACTTCCTGCGGCGTCAGCTTGAGCATGCAGTCGAAGTGGCCGAGCGGACACTCGCGTTTGAAACAGGGGCTGCAGGGTAAATCGAGTTTCAGCACCTGGGCCCGATCCGACAGCGGCGGGGTGAACTGCGGACTGCTGGAGCCGAAGATCGCCAGCAGCGGCCGATCCAGCGCGGCGGCGATGTGCATCAGGCCGGAGTCGTTGCTGACCACCAGATCGGCACAGGACATCAGCGCGATGGCTTCGGCGAGGTCGGTGTTGCCGCACAGATTGAGGACTTGCCGGTTGCCGAGGGCGACGATCTTGTCCGCAACCTCTTTGTCCTTGGGGGAGCCGATCAGCCAGATGACATAGCCTTGCGCATGCAGGTGTTGCGCCAGTTCGGCGTAATAGTTGGGCGGCCAGCGTTTGGCCGGGCCGTATTCGGCGCCGGGACAAAAGACGGCGACCGGTTTGTCCAGCATCAGCCCGAACTTGGCCAACATGGCAGCGCGCTGTTCCGCTGGCACCTGCAACAGCGGGGCCAGTAGCGGGCGCTCCAGTTCGGCACCTTTGACTTCCGCCAGCGCGGCGAAGCGCTCCACCATCAGCGGCAGTCTGGTTTTATCGAGGCGGCGCGCATCGTTGAGCAGCCCGAAGCGCCATTCGCCGATGAAGCCGGTGCGCAATGGAATCCCGGCGAAGTAGGGAATGAGCGCGGATTTCCAGGAGTTGGGCAGCACGATGGACTGGTCATAGCAGGCGGCGCGGAGTTGCGCGCCCAGCCTGCGGCGCGCGGAAAAGGAGAATGCGCCATGGCCGAAAGGGTTGCGGATAACCGCATGCACCTCGGGTAACTGGCGCAGCAATTTTTCCGTCCAGGGCGGCGCCAACACATCGATCTGTGCGCCGGGATGACGCTGGATCAGGCGTTGCAGCATGGGTTGCATCAGCACGCAATCGCCCACCCAGCTAGGCGCGACGACAAGTATTTTTTTCATGGGGACTTCGCCGGGCGGCACAGGCCCGTGCCGGGTTTGGGCTTAATGATGTCCCTGGGGCAGTTCGCCCTTGAATTTGTACACCGTGCCGCAATAAGGGCAGGTCGCTTCGCCCAGTTTTTCGACCGGGATGGCGACGCGCGGATGGGCGCTCCATAAGCTGACTGCGGGCGTGGGGCAAAATAAAGGCAGTGCGGTTGCCGTTACTTCCACATAGCGTTGCGCGAGCGTGTTCGTGTTCATGCTTTCCTCCTGAATATTTTTTATACGTGCGCCAGCCAACCGGCGTACTTCGTATCCTTGCCGCTGACGATATCGAAAAAGGCCTGCTGCAAGCGGGTGGTGACCGGGCCGCGGCTGCCGCTGCCGATGACGCGGGTGTCCAGCTCGCGGATCGGCGTCACTTCCGCTGCGGTGCCGGTGAAGAAGGCTTCTTCGGCACAATACACCTCGTCGCGCGTGATGCGCTTCTCGACCAGTTCCAGCCCCATGTCCTTGGCCAGCGTGAGGATGGAGTCGCGGGTGATGCCTTCCAGGCAGGAGGTCAGATCGGGTGTGTACAGCTTGCCCTTCTTCACGATGAAGATGTTCTCGCCCGCGCCCTCGGCCACGTAGCCGTCTACATCCAGCAGCATCGCCTCGTCGTAACCGTCCTGCGCCACTTCCTGGTGTGCCAGGATGGAATTGGTGTAGGTGCCGACCGACTTCGAGCGGCACATATTGATGTTCACGTGATGGCGGGTAAAGCTTGAAGTCTTGACCCGGATGCCTTTGGCCATGCCTTCCTCGCCGAGATAGGCGCCCCACGGCCACGCCGCGATCGCCACATGCACGCTGATGTTGGTGGCGGCGATGCCCATCGCCTCGGAGCCGTAGAACACGATGGGGCGGATGTAGCAGGATTCCAGCGAGTTGGCGCGCACCACTTCTTTTTGCGCTTCCATCAGGGTTGCCTTGTCGAACGGCATCTTCATTTTGAAGATGTAGGCCGAGTTGAACAAACGATCGGTATGTTCCTGCAGGCGGAAGATCGCCGTGCCCTGCGCAGTCTTGTAGGCCCGCACGCCCTCGAACACGCCCATGCCGTAATGCAAAGTGTGGGTCAGCACATGGGTGGTGGCTTCGCGCCAGGGCACGAGTTTTCCGTCGTGCCAGATGAAGCCATCGCGGTCGGACATGGACATGATGTGTTTCCTTGAGTTTGAGATGAGTGCGAGGGGTTGGATTCTAGCTGTTTCCACCTTTATGTTGAAGCGGTCGTGACATGCATGTGTGCCGTCACCGGCCGTTACAGCAACTTTTTCAACTGATACAACTGCTCCAGCGCTTCCCTCGGACTCATCTCATCCGGCTGCAAATCGCGCAGCGACTGCAACACAGGATGCTCTTCCGGCTCCGGCGTTTCGGGCGCGGTAGCGAAGAGGTCGCCCTGCGGGTTCTGTGCGGCGCTGTTCTGTTCCAGTCGCACCAGTTGTTTCTTCGCGTTGCGGATGACGCTGTTCGGCACGCCGGCGAGGGCGGCGACTTGCAGGCCGTAGCTCTGACTGGCGGCGCCTTCGTTGACGCTGTGCAGGAAGACGATGGTGTGCTGATGTTCGACGGCGGCGAGGTGGACGTTGGCGAGTTGTTTGAATTCTTCGGCCAGGCGTGTGAGTTCGAAATAGTGCGTCGCAAATAACGTGTAGCTGCGTTTCACCTCCAGCAGGTGGCGCGCGATGGCCCAGGCGAGGGCGAGGCCGTCGAAGGTGCTGGTGCCGCGCCCGATCTCGTCCACCAGCACCAGGCTCTTGTCGGTGGCATTGTGCAGGATGTTGGCGGCCTCGGTCATCTCGACCATGAAGGTGGAGCGTCCGCTTGCGAGGTCGTCCGATGCGCCGATGCGGGTGAAGATCTGGTCGATCTCGCTGAGCACTGCTTCCTGTGCGGGCACGAAGCAGCCGACATGCGCGAGCAGCGCGATGATGGCGACCTGGCGCATGTAGGTCGATTTACCGCCCATGTTGGGGCCGGTGATGAGCAGCATGCGGCGCGCGTCGTTGAGTGTGGCGTCGTTGGGAGTGAACTGCTCCACTTGTGATTCCACCACCGGGTGGCGGCCTTGTTTGATGATGAGTTGCGCGTCGTCGCTGAAGCGTGGTGCGCTGAAGTTCAGCGTGGCCGCTCTTTCCGCAAACGTGGCGAGCACGTCCAGTTCGGCGATGGCGGCGGCGATACGCTGCAGTTGCGGGATGCTGGGTGCGAGCGCTTCCAGCAGTTGGTCGTAAAGGAACTTCTCGCGCGAAAGAGCCCGGTCGTTGGCGGACAGCGCCTTGTCCTCGAAGGCTTTAAGCTCGGGCGTGATGTAGCGCTCGACGTTCTTCAGCGTCTGGCGGCGGCGGTAGTCGTCCGGCACCTTGTCCGCGTTGGCTGTGCTCACCTCGATGTAGAAACCGTGCACGCGGTTGTACTCGACCTTGAGTTTGTCGATGCCGGTACGCTCACGTTCGCGGGTTTCCAGCGCGAGCAGGAAATCGCCGCAGTGGGTCTGGATGCCGCGCAGTTCGTCCAGCTCGGCGTCGTAACCGTCCGCGATCACACCGCCTTCGCGCAGCACGGAGGCGGGTTCGTCCTTGAGGGTCTTTTGCAGCAATTCGACCAGTGCGGTGTCGGCTTGTAGGGCATCGGTCAGATTGTGGATGAGCGGGCGGTTGGGTAGGTCGGGTTTCAACCCGACGTCGTTATCGTGTCGGGTTGAAACCCGACCCACCAGTATGGATTGAAGTTGCGGGAGTTGCTTTAAGGTCTCGCGCAGGCCGGAAAGGTCGCGCGGTCTTGCGCTCTTCAGGGCGATGCGGGCGGTGATTCGTTCGACATCCACGCTGGGTTTGAGCTGCTGGTGCACGGTGCTGTATTTCTCATCCAGCTCGTCTACGGCATCCAGCCTTGCGCGCAACACTTCGCGGTCGCGCAGCGGGTGGTGCAGCCAGTGCGAAAGCTTCCGGCTGCCCATGTGGGTCGCACAGGTATCGAGCAGCGAGAGCAGGGTCGGCGCGGGTTCACCGCGCAGGGTTTGGGTGATCTCCAGGTTGCGGCGGGTGGCGGCATCCATGCGCACGAACTGGTCGGCGTGGTACACCTGTGCGGCCCTGATGTGGGCAATGTTCTGGCCTTGCGTGAGTTTGGCGTAGCCGAGCAGGGCGCCTGCGGCTTCCAACCCCACGGTAAAGTCATTGCAGCCAAAACCGGCAAGGTCGCGCGTGCCGAACTGCTGGCACAGCGCGCGGTGTGCGGTGTCGCGCTCGAAGTGCCAATCGGGCAGGGACTTTGCTGCAATGTGTTCCCTCACCCCAGCCCTCTCCCGGGGGGAGAGGGCGCTTTCCGCGTAGAGAATTTCGGAAGGTTGCAGGCGTTCCAATTCGGCAGGCAGTTGACTGGCGGCGACTTCGGCGAGGGTGAAAGTGCCTGCGGCGAGGTTGAGCCAGGCGAGGCCGACTTCGTTGCTGCGTTGGTGCAGCGCGAGCAGCAGGTTGTCGCGCTTTTCTTCCAGCAGCGCGGAGTCGGTGACGGTGCCGGGGGTGACGATGCGCACGACTTTGCGTTCGACTGGACCTTTGCTGGTGGCGGGGTCGCCGATCTGTTCGCAGATGGCGACCGATTCGCCCATCTTCACCAGCCGCGCCAGATATTGTTCGACGGCGTGGTAGGGCACGCCCGCCATCTTGATCGGTTGTCCGCCGGAGGCGCCGCGCTGGGTGAGGGTGATGTCGAGCAGCTTGGCTGCGCGCACCGCGTCGTCATGAAACAGCTCGTAAAAATCGCCCATGCGGTAGAACAACAGCATGTCCTGATGCGCGGCCTTGAGCCGCAGGTATTGCTGCATCATCGGCGTGTGTTTGCTGGACGTGTCGGTCATCAGTAGTGCGGCAGTGATGTTGATTCGAACGGCTTATTGATCAGATGGCGAGAGTATACTTTTTCCGTGGTCTGGGCAGCTATTGCTGACTGGACAAGGCCAAGATCACCAATGCTCATGGTCTTCGATCGCACCGAAACATGACGCGATGACGGCTTCCCTTGTCGCGTACTCACCCGCAGGGCGAAGGGCGACAAGGAGGCGCTGTGCATTGTTTCACTTTAAGAATCTTGACTGCATTGATCCCCAGTTATTTTCTGGAGAAGCTTGATTTGGTGCCGGGAGAGGGACTCGAACCCTCACGCCTTGCGGCACCGGATTTTGAGTCCGGCACGTCTACCAGTTCCATCACCCCGGCATTGGGAAGGCCGCGAATTATCCATGAAACGCCCGTCGCCATCAACTACAATGCGCGACCTGATTTTTTATTTTCGTTGCAGGGATGCGCACCGACCAATTCGATTTTGCTCTGCCCGAACATCTGATCGCCCAGCACCCGCCCGCGCAGCGCGGCGCGAGTCGTTTGCTGCATGTGGGCACGACGGGGACCCAGGACCGCCTGTTTGCCGATCTGCCCGAATTGTTGCGCCCGCACGACGTGCTGGTGCTGAACGATACGCGGGTGCTGAAGGCGCGGCTGTTTGGCCAGAAGGAAACGGGCGGGCAGGTCGAGGTGATGGTCGAACGTGTGCTGGACGGGCATGAGGTACTGGCGCAGGTGCGCGCCAGCAAGACCCCCAGGACCGGCAGTCGGTTGCTGCTCGCCGATACCATCCCGGTGTCCGTGCTGGGGCGCGAGGGAGAGTTCTTCCGGCTGCGTTTCGATGCGTCGGACAGTGTGGAGGCGCTGCTGGAGCGGCATGGCAAGCTGCCGTTGCCGCCTTATATTACCCATGCGGCGGGCGACGAGGACGAGGAGCGCTACCAGACCGTGTTTGCGCGCGAGCAGGGCGCGGTGGCGGCGCCGACGGCGGGACTGCATTTCGATCAGGCCATGCTGGATGGCTTGCGTGCCAGGCAAATCGCCATCGCCTATGTCACCCTGCACGTGGGCGCGGGCACTTTCCAGCCGGTGCGTGCGGAGAATATCAGGGATCATGCGATGCACCGCGAGCGTTACCGCGTGCCGCAGGCGACGCTGGACGCCATCCAGCAAGCCCGGGCGAACGGCGGGCGCGTGGTGTGCGTCGGAACCACCAGCCTGCGCGCCCTGGAAAGTGCGGCGGCAGGCGGCGAGTTGCGCGCCGAAGCAGGCGAGACCGGGATTTTCATCACGCCGGGTTATCGCTTCCGCGTGGTGGATGTGTTGCTGACCAATTTCCACCTGCCGCGCTCGACACTGCTCATGCTGGTGTGCGCCTTTGGCGGCATGGAGCGGATGTTCGCGGCCTATGGCCATGCCATTGCGCAGGAATATCGCTTCTTCAGTTACGGCGATGCGATGCTGATCGAGAAAAAGCAATGAAACCTAAAAGCGTAATTGAGCCACGGATGAACACGGATGAAGCACGGATAAGTAGCAATCCTGCCGATATTATTCGGGAGGGAGGTCGCGTGCGGATGTCGCGGAGTTTTATGGGTGTTCATCCGTGTTCATCTGTGGCTGAAAGGGTTTTGGAATGAAATTCATGCTACACAACACTTCTGGCGCAGCACGACGCGGCACGCTGGAACTGGCGCACGGCAAGGTCGAGACGCCGGCCTTCATGCCGGTCGGCACCTATGGTACGGTCAAGGCGATGTCGCCGCAGGAGCTGCACGATATCGGCGCGCACATCGTGCTCGGCAACACCTTCCATCTGTGGCTGCGTCCGGGGCTGGAAGTCATCGAAGCGCATGGCGGGCTGCATCGCTTCATGGGTTGGGATGGTCCCATCCTCACCGACTCGGGCGGTTTCCAGGTGTTCAGCTTGGGCGAACTGCGCAAGATCACCGGCGGCGGGGTGGAGTTCCGTTCGCCGGTGAACGGCGACAAATGCTTCCTGTCGCCGGAAGAGTCCATGCGCATCCAGCGCGTACTGAATTCCGACATCGTGATGATCTTCGACGAGTGCACGCCGTATCCGGCGGACGAGCAGGTGGCGGGCGTGTCGATGCGGCTCAGCCTGAGTTGGGCGGAGCGCAGCAAGAAAGCACATGAGGGCAATCCGAATGCCTTGTTCGGTATCGTGCAGGGCGGCATGCACGAGCCTCTGCGCGATGAATCGTTGCGTGGCTTGACTGACATCGGTTTCGATGGCTTTGCCATCGGCGGCCTTTCGGTGGGCGAGCCGAAAGAGGACATGCGGCGCATCCTTGCCCATACCGCGCCGCAGTTGCCGCAGGACAAGCCGCGCTACCTGATGGGCGTGGGCACGCCGGAAGATTTGGTGGAAGCAGTGGGGCAGGGCATCGACATGTTCGACTGCGTGATGCCGACGCGCAACGCGCGCAACGGCCACCTGTTCACCCGCTTCGGCGATGTGCGCATCAAGAACGCCCAATATCGCATGGACACGCGACCGCTTGATCCGCACTGCACCTGCTACACCTGCCAAAATTTCAGCCGCGCCTATCTGCATCATTTGCACCGTCTCGGCGAGATCCTTGGCGCGCGGCTCAATACCATTCATAACCTGCATTATTACCAGGAGCTGATGCGCGACATTCGGGCTGCCATCGCGCTTGGGCAGTTTCCCGAATTTTCCGCTTCCTTCCAACACATGCGCAGCGGGCAGGGTCACTGAACGGTCATCCCTTCCATGCTAGAATGCGCGCCTTCGTTTTTCGCCCTGTATATTTTTGGAGAGTAATCAAATGACTTCGATCACCGAATTGTTCATCAGCAACGCCTATGCCGAAGGCGCGGCCGCCCCCCAGGACGGCGGCATTATGGGGTTTCTGCCCCTGATCGCCCTGTTGGCCGTGTTCTACTTTCTCATTCTGCGGCCGCAGCAAAAACGCGCCAAGGAACACAAGACCATGATCGAAGCGCTGCAAAAGGGCGACGAAGTCGTCACCGCTGGCGGCGTGCTGGGCAAAGTGACCAAGGTGGGCGATGAAAACGTGGCGGTTGAGATCGCCGACAACGTCGTGGTGCAAGTGCAGAAAGTCGCCGTGCAGATCGTGTTGCCCAAAGGTACGATCAAGCCCCTTTGATTGATCGCATGACCCACGCAAGCAAGGTACTGCCATGAACCGCTATCCGCTTTGGAAATATCTGCTGATCCTGATTTCGATCGTGATCGGTCTGGTGTACGCCCTGCCCAACCTGTATGGCGAATCGCCTGCGGTGCAGGTGCTGCCCCTGCGCAGTCATCTGAAGGCAGATGCCGGATTGCTGGCGCGCGTGCAGACTGCCTTGCAATCGGCGCAACTTGCGCCGGACGCGCTGACCCTCGATGCCGCCAGCGTCAAGGCGCGTTTTATCGACACCGACAGCCAGCTCAAGGCCAAGGATGTATTGCAGGCCGCATTGGGCGAAGACTATGTGGTCGCGCTCAATCTGCTCTCGCGCTCCCCGGCCTGGCTGACAGAGATGAACGCGTTGCCGATGTATCTGGGCCTTGATTTGCGCGGCGGCGTGCATTTCCTGATGCAGGTCGATATGAAAGCGGCGCTGGACAAGGCGCTGGAATCGAACGCCAGCGATATCCGCAGCACCTTGCGCGAGGCGAAGATTGCCTATTCCGGCGTGACGCGCGATAGCGAGACCATCACCACCCGCTTCCGCGAGGCCGAGGCCCGCAGCAAGGGCGAATCCGAGCTCAAGCAGCGTTTTGTCGGACTGGAATTGCAGCAGCGCGAAGCAGGCGGAGAGTATCTGCTGGTTGCCAGGTTGAAATTGCAGGAACAGTTGCGCATCCAGGATTCCGCGTTGCAACAGAATCTGGTCACCTTGCGCAATCGCGTGAATGAACTCGGCGTGGCCGAGCCGGTGATCCAGCAGCAGGGCGCGGACCGCGTCGTGGTGCAACTCCCCGGAGTGCAGGATACCGCGCGTGCCAAGGATATTCTGGGGCGCACCGCCACGCTGGAAGTGCGGCTGGTGGATGATGAACACCAGATCGGTGCCAATGGTGTTGCACCCTTTGGTGCGGAAGTGTTCCGCGAACGCGACGGTACGCAGCTGCTGGTCAGGAAAAGCGTGATTCTCACCGGCGAGCGCATCAACGACGCCCAGCCTGGATTCGATAGCCGCAACAACGAACCGGCCGTGCATATCAATCTTGATCCAGTCGGCGCGCGCAAGTTCAAGGAAGCCACGCGCGAGAACGTGGGCCGTCGCATGGCGATCATCCTGTTCGAGAAGGGGCGCGGCGAAGTGGTTACCGCGCCGGTGATCCGCGAAGAGATCGGCGGTGGTCGCGTGCAGATCAGCGGCCAGATGGACACCAACGAGGCGCAGAACATCGCCCTGCTGCTGCGCGCCGGCGCGCTGGCCGCGCCGATGGAAATCATCGAGGAGCGCACCATCGGCCCCAGTCTCGGTGCCGACAACATCCAGCGCGGATTCAATTCCACCAAGATCGGCTTCATCCTGGTCGCCGTGTTCATGATCGCCTACTACCTGATGTTTGGCGTCATTTCCGTTCTGGCCCTGGGCGCTAACCTGCTGTTGCTGATTGCCCTGTTGTCGATGATGCAGGCCACGCTGACCCTGCCCGGCATGGCGGGCATCGCCCTGACCCTGGGCATGGCGATCGACGCCAACGTGCTGATCAACGAGCGTATCCGCGAGGAACTGCGCGCCGGGCTGCCGCCGCAGATGGCGATCCACACCGGCTACGAAAACGCATTTGCCACCATCCTCGACTCCAACATCACGACGCTGATCGCCGGCATCGCCCTGTTCATGTTCGGCTCCGGCCCGATCAAGGGCTTCGCCGTGGTGCTCTGTCTCGGCATCCTGACTTCGATGTTCAGCGGGGTGATGGTGTCGCGCGCCATGGTTAATCTGTTCTACGGGCGTCGTGCGCGTTTGCACAAAGTCGCGATCGGTTAAGGGGAACAGCATGGAATTTTTCCGCATCAAAAAAGACATCCCCTTCATGAGTTGGGGGCGCTACACGACCTCCATTTCGCTGCTGACTTTTCTGTTCGCGGTGTTCTTCCTGGCAACCCGGGGGCTGAACTTCGGCGTTGACTTCACCGGCGGCACGGTGATCGAAGTTCACTATGCCGCCCCGGCAGAAGTCAATCGAGTCCGGGAGGAACTGGCGGGGATCGGCCTGCAGGATTCCCTGGTGCAGAACTTTGGCAGCACCCAGGACGTCTTGATCCAGGTCCCGCTCAAACAGAACAAGATCGGGGCCAACCTGTCCGAGCGCGTGCTGGAGACTTTGCGCGCGCACGATGCCGGCGTTGAATTGCGCCGCGTCGAATTCGTCGGGCCGCAGGTCGGCAAGGATCTGGTCGAGAACGGTGCGATGGCGCTCCTGTTGGTGAGCCTGGGCATTGTCGGTTATCTGTGGCTGCGTTTCGAATGGAAGTTCGGACTCGCCGCGATCATTGCCAACCTGCACGACGTGGTGATCATCCTGGGCTGCTTCGCATTCTTCCAGTGGGAATTCTCGCTCTCGGTACTGGCGGCGGTGCTGGCGGTGCTGGGTTACTCGGTGAACGAGTCGGTGGTGGTGTTCGACCGGATCCGCGAGAACTTCCGCAAGATGCGCAAGACCGAAGTGACCGAAATCATCGACAACGCCATCACCCGCACCATGAGCCGCACCATCATCACGCATGGCTCCACCCAGTTGATGGTGCTGGCGATGCTTTTCCTCGGCGGCGAGACGTTGCATTTCTTCGCGCTGGCGCTGACCATCGGCATCCTGTTCAGCATTTATTCTTCCGTGCTGGTCGCCAGCCCGCTGCTGCTGATGTTTGGCGTGTCGCGCGAGGACTTCATCAAACCGGAAAAGACCGAGGCCGAAGAGGTTCTGCCTTAATGGAGTTGCTCTCCGGCCTCATCGATATCGTCCTGCATCTGGACGCGCACCTGCTTGCGCTGGTGCAGGAATACGGGATGTGGGTGTATGCCATCCTGTTCTTCATCATCTTCGCCGAGACCGGCCTGGTGGTTGCGCCCTTCCTGCCCGGCGACTCGTTGCTGTTCGTGATTGGCGCGCTGTGCGGGATGGGATCGATGCAGCTGGAAGTGGCGCTGCCGCTGCTGGTTCTTGCCGCCTTCATGGGGGACAACACCAATTACTGGATCGGGCGGCTGCTTGGCCTGCGTCTGCTCAACCGGGCCAGTCCCCGCCTCATCAAGCCCGAACATCTGGAGAAGACGCACGCGTTCTATGCAAAGCACGGTGGCAAGACCGTCATCTTCGCGCGCTTCCTGCCCATCATCCGCACTTTCGCGCCGTTTGTTGCCGGCATCGGCACCATGGACTATCGCAAGTATGTGATGTTCAGCATCACCGGCGGCGTGAGCTGGATCGGCAGTCTGATCCTGGCCGGTTTCTTTTTCGGCAATATCCCCGTCATCAAGGAAAATCTCACCCTGATGATTCTGGTCATCGTCGCCGTTTCCTTCATTCCTGCGCTCATCGAGTTCGTCCGGCAACGCCGCAATCGCAGGAACGTCGGCTAGGCCGGGAACGTCCGGATTCCAGCCAGCCGTTGCGGCTGCCAGTTTTTCACCGCCCATTTCAGCACTGTCCGCACCTCGCTGCCCGCCAGGCTGGCAGGCGGCCGCTGATGCAGAAAGTCGAGCACGCGCAACAGCGTCGCCGTCGCGTGTGAGCAATCCACCGGCGCGGCCAGCGACTGCTTGCTCAATTTCTCGCCGGCCCCGTTCACCGCGACAGGCAGGTGCATGTAATGGGGAGTGGGCAAGCCGAGCCGCTGTTGCAGGAAAATCTGGCGCGGCGTCGAATTGAGCAAATCGGCACCGCGCACCACGTGCGTGATGCCCTGAAACGCATCGTCCACCACCACCGCAAGTTGATAGGCGAACAGGCCGTCGGCGCGCTTGACCACGAAATCGCCGATCTCGCTTTGCAGCTGTTGCGTGATACAGCCTTGCAAGGCATCGTCGAATGTGACGGCATTTCCCCCATCCCTACTCTTCCCCCGGGGGGAGGAGGGCTTGTCTTCCCTCTCCCATCTGGGGAGGGATTGAGGGTGGGGGTAATCTGTCCGTACTCGCCAAGCCCGCTCCTCTCGCCCCTCGGGTATGCCATCGCGGCAGGTGCCCGGATAGACCGGGCCCTCGATGCCATGCAATGCCGAATCGGATATTTCCTTGCGCGTGCAGCAGCACGGATACGCCGCGCCGCTTTCTTTCAATCGCTGCAACGCGGCTTCGTAAGCTGTCGTGCGCTGGCTCTGGTAAATGACTGGCTCATCGCTGACCATGCCAAACATTTCTAGCGTATGCAAAATGTCGTCCGCTGCTCCCGGCACGCAACGCGGCACATCAAGGTCTTCCATACGCACCAGCCAGGTGCCGTGATGGTATTTTGCGTCAAGATAACTGCCGATCGCGGCCACGAGTGAACCGAAGTGGAGGGGGCCGGTGGGGGACGGGGCGAAGCGCCCCCTGTACAAGACGTCAGGCAGGTACGAATTCCTCATCAAACGCCAGTGTAACTTTGCCATCCTGCACGTCCACCGTGACCTTGCCGCCGTTCGCCAGCTTGCCGAACAGCAGTTCGTCGGCCAGCGCGGAACGGATGGTGTCCTGGATCAGCCGCGCCATCGGGCGGGCGCCCATCAGCGGGTCGAAGCCGTGGTCGGCGAGGTAATCCTTGAGTGCATCGGTGAAATCGGCTTCCACTTTCTTTTCGTGCAGTTGTTCTTCCAGTTGCATCAGGAACTTGTCCACCACGCGCAGGATGATTTCCTTCGAAAGCGGCGAGAAGGAAATGAGGGCATCCAGCCGGTTGCGGAATTCCGGCGTGAAGAGGCGCTTGATATCGGCCATCTCGTCCCCGCTCGAGTCGTTCTTGGTGAAACCGATCTGCGTCTTGTTCAGCGTTTCCGCCCCAGCGTTGGTGGTCATGATGATGACCACGTTGCGGAAGTCGGCCTTGCGCCCGTTGTTGTCGGTGAGCGTGCCGTGATCCATCACCTGCAACAGGATGTTGAAGATGTCCGGGTGTGCCTTTTCGATCTCGTCCAGCAGCAACACGCTATGCGGTTGCTTGCTGATCGCTTCGGTCAGCAGTCCGCCCTGGTCGAAACCGACATAGCCGGGCGGTGCGCCGATCAGGCGGGACACGGCATGACGCTCCATGTATTCGGACATGTCGAAGCGGTGCAGCGGCATGCCCATGCTGTAGGCGAGCTGGCGCGCGACCTCGGTCTTGCCGACGCCGGTGGGGCCGGAGAACAGAAAGCTGCCGATCGGTTTTTGCGGATTGCCCAGGCCGCTGCGCGACATCTTGATGGCGCGGGCGAGGGCGTCGATGGCCTTGTCCTGACCGAATACGGTGGCCTTCAGGTCGCGGTCGAGATTCTTTAGCGTGTTGCGGTCGTCATGCGATACGGTGCGCGTGGGGATGCGCGCGATCTTGGCGATGATCTCCTCGATCTCGTGTTTGCCCACCAGCTTTTTTTGCCGCGACTTGGGCAGGATGCGCTGGGCCGCGCCGGCTTCGTCCAGCACGTCGATCGCCTTGTCCGGCAGATGGCGGTCGTTGATGAAGCGCGCAGACAGTTCGGCGGCACTGGTAATGGCTGCCGCGCTGAATTTGATGCTGTGGTGTTCCTCGAAACGCGATTTCAATCCCTTCAATATCTCGATGGTCTGTTCGACCGAAGGTTCAGCCACGTCGATCTTCTGGAAGCGGCGCGACAGGGCGGAATCCTTTTCGAAGATGCCGCGATATTCCTGATAGGTGGTGGCGCCGATGCATTTCAGCGTTCCGCTCGACAGGGCGGGCTTGAGCAGGTTGGAGGCATCCATGGTGCCGCCGGACGCCGCGCCGGCACCGATCAGGGTGTGAATCTCGTCGATGAACAGGATCGCATCGGGCAGGTCTTTCAACTCCTTCAACACCGCTTTCAGGCGTTGCTCGAAATCGCCGCGATATTTGGTGCCCGCCAGCAGAGCGCCCATGTCGAGTGCATACACTCTTCCTGCGCGCAAAATCTCCGGCACATCGCCTTCGGTGATGCGCCGCGCCAGCCCTTCGGCGATGGCGGTCTTGCCCACCCCGGCTTCACCCACCAGCAGCGGATTGTTCTTGCGCCGGCGGCACAGGGTCTGGATCACCCGTTCCAGTTCGGTGGCGCGCCCGATCAGCGGGTCGATCTTGCCGGCGACCGCTTGGGCGTTAAGATCAAGGGTGTAGTTGGCCAGCGCGCTGTCTTCCCTTGCCTGCTGTTCTTCCTCGGCTTCGCCCGGCGTCTTTTGCGGGACGGACTGGGCGTCAGCCGTCTTGTTGATGCCGTGCGCGATGTAGTTCACCACGTCGAGCCGGGTGATGGCGCGCTGGTTGAGGAAATACACCGCATGCGACTCTTTCTCGCCAAACAGCGCGACCAGGATATTGGCGCCGGTCACTTCTTTCTTGTTGGTCGATTGCACATGCAGGATGGCGCGCTGGATGACGCGCTGGAAGCCCACCGTCGGCTGGGTGTCCACTTCCTCCACGCCGGGCACCACCGGGGTATGGGTCTCGATGTGCCGGCTCAGTACCGCGCGCAACTCTTCCAGGTCGGCGCCGCAGGCGCGCAACACGTGCGCCGCCGACGGATTGTCCAGCATGGCGAGCAGCAAGTGCTCGACGGTGATGAATTCATGCCGCTTTTGCCGGGCTTCGACGAAGGCGAGGTGCAGGCTGACTTCCAGTTCTTGCGCGATCATTCAGTTTTCCTCCATCTGGCAACGCAGCGGATGCCCGTGTTGTGTGGCGTAGCCTGTGACTTGTTGTACCTTGGTTTCCGCGATGTCTTTCGGATACACGCCGCATATCGCAGAACCCTCATTGTGCACTTTGAGCATGACCTGCATGGCCTGTTCCGTGCCCATCGCAAAAAATACCTGCAACACCTCGATGACAAACTCCATGGTGGTGTAATCATCGTTCAGCAGCTTCACCTTGTACAGTCTCGGCGATTTGGTCGTGCTGCGTTCGAGTAGAGTTACATTTTCCTGCCGGGTTGCCATCGTTGTCATTGTCGCGCTGTATTTGATTGCATATTTGACGATTAACGTGGGTTTTTCAACCCTGTTGTGAAAATAAAGAAAATAAACACTTGACGCAGTGATTCCAAGTGGGTTACAAAGCGCGCGGGTGTTTGAATCAAAGTATCTGCAGTACTGGTTTTGCCATGCGCGATCTTGGGTTTCAAACAATTCAGCGGGCAGCCCACCCGTATTTTTGTAAGGAAGTTAATAGCATGGCAAACGGTACAGTCAAATGGTTCAACGACGCTAAAGGTTTCGGTTTCATCACTCCCGATGACGGCAGCGAAGACCTGTTCGCGCACTTCTCCGCGATCAACATGAGCGGCTTCAAGTCGCTCAAAGAAGGCCAGAAAGTGACCTTCGAAGTTGTTCAAGGCCCGAAGGGCAAGCAAGCCTCCAACATCCAGGCCGGTTAATTCCAGTCTGAAGTGTGACAAAAAGCCCGCCACGAAAGTGGCGGGCTTTTTGTTTGTCGTGCCAAAGTGGTCAGTGGCCGATTTGCTTCAAATCGCGGCCAGCACGGCATTGAACGTCGCACTCGGCCGCATCGCTCGCGAAACCTTGTTGAAATCCGGATGGTAGTAGCCACCCATATCGACCGGCTTGCCCTGCGCCGCAATCAACTCCGCGTTGATCTTTGACTCGTTGTCCGCCAGCGCTTGGGCCATGGGGATGAAGCGCGTCTGAATATCTTTGTCCCGGGTTTGCGCGGCCAGGGCCTGGGCCCAGTACAGGGCGAGGTAGAAATGGCTGCCCCGGTTGTCGATCTGTCCGACTTTGCGCGCAGGTGAGCGGTTGTTCTCCAGAATTCTGCCGTTGGCCTGATCCAGCGTCTCGGCCAGCACCTGCGCCTTGGGGTTGTTGAATTTCTGCGCCAGATGCTCCAGCGAGACGCCCAGTGCGAGGAATTCGCCCAGGGAGTCCCAGCGCAAATAGCCTTCCTGCTGGAATTGCTGCACGTGTTTCGGTGCAGAACCGCCGGCGCCGGTTTCGAACATGCCGCCGCCGGCCATCAACGGAACGATGGACAGCATCTTTGCGCTGGTGCCCAGCTCCAAAATCGGGAACAGGTCGGTGAGGTAGTCGCGCAGCACGTTGCCGGTGACGGAGATGGTGTCTTTCCCCGCGCGGATGCGCTCGATCGAAAGCTGGATCGCGGCCTCCGGCGTCATGATGCGAATATCCAGACCGGTGGTGTCGTGATCCCGGAGGTATTTTTTCACCTTCAGGATCATCTGGGCATCATGTGCCCGGTTCTCGTCCAGCCAGAAGATGGCGGGGGTGCCGGTGACGCGAGCACGCGCGACGGCCAGCCGCACCCAGTCGCGGATCGGTGCATCTTTGGCCTGGCAGGCGCGGAAGACATCACCTTGTTCGACCTTCTGTTCGAGCAGGGTATGGCCGGCGGCATCCACGATGCGCACGGTGCCGTCCGCCGGGATTTCAAAGGTCTTGTCGTGGGAACCGTACTCTTCCGCCTGTTGCGCCATCAGGCCGACGTTGGGCACGCTGCCCATGGTGCGGGGATCGAACGCGCCGTGTTTCTTGCAATCGTCGATCACGACCTGATAGAAACGCGCATAGCAACGGTCGGGAAGCATCGCCAGGGTATCGTACGGCTTGCCGTCGGCGCCCCACATCTTGCCGCCCTCGCGAATCATGGCGGGCATTGAGGCATCCACGATCACGTCGTTTGGCAAGTGCAGGTTGCAGATGCCCTTGTCCGAATTGACCATGGCCAGCGGCGGGCCGTTCTTGATGCAGTCGGCGATATCGGCCACGATGGGCGCACGCTGGGCTTCCGGCAGCGCCATCACTTTGGCTTCCATGTCGCTGAAGCCGTTGTTCGGGTTGACGCCGATCTGTTTCAGCAACGCGCCGTGCTTGTCGAACACCTGCTGGAAGAATACCGACACGGCATGGCCGAACATGATCGGGTCGGATACTTTCATCATGGTGGCTTTCAGGTGCAGCGACAGCAGCACGCCCTCTTTCTTGGCGGCGGCCATCTGTTCGGCGTAGAACCGGCGCAGGGCGCGGCGGCTCATCACGCAGGCATCAATGATTTCGCCCGCCTGCAGCGGCAACTTTTCCTTCAACACCGTGATGGTTCCGTCGGCGGCAACCAGCTCGATACGCGCGTCCCTCGCGTCCGCCAGGGTTACGGATTTTTCGCTGCCGTAGAAGTCGCCGGCGTTCATGTGTGCGACATGCGTCTTCGAGCTGGCACTCCAGGCGCCCATCTTGTGTGGATTGTTGCGCGCATATTGCTTGACCGAGGCGGCGGCGCGGCGATCCGAGTTGCCTTCGCGCAGCACCGGGTTCACTGCACTGCCCAGCACTTTGGCGTAACGCGCCTTGATCGTTTTCTCGCTATCGGTTGCCGGATTTTCGGGATAATCCGGCACGTTGTAACCCTGCGCCTGAAGTTCCTTGATGGCGGCCTTCAATTGCGGCGGCGTCGCGCTGATATTCGGCAGCTTGATGATATTGGCTTCGGGTTTCTGGGTCAGCGCACCCAGTTCGGCCAGGTCATCCTTGATTTTCTGCGCGGGCGCCAGATGTTCCGGGAAATTCGCCAGAATGCGGCCGGCCAGGGAGATGTTCCGGGTTTCAACGGCAACCCCGGCCGCCTGGGTAAAGGCCTGCACAATCGGGAGCAGAGAGTAGGTCGCCAGAGCCGGTGCTTCATCGACCATCGTGTAAATAATCTTTGGGCTTATCATGGTTTTCTCGTGTTGATTGAAAGGTGTGTGTGGAACTGCAAACCCTGCTGAAAAATCAAGGCTGTCGATATGAGCCGAATCCTGCTGTTCAATAAACCCTACGGCGTGATCTGCCAGTTCGGCCGTGACGGACTGCATCCGACGCTGGCGGATTATATTCCTGTTCCGGCCGTTTATCCGGCGGGCCGTCTCGATACCGACAGCGAGGGGCTGCTGCTGTTGACCGATGACGGAAAGTTGCAGCATCGCATCACCGACCCGAAACACAAACTGCCCAAGACCTATTGGGTGCAGGTGGAGGGTATCCCCGAGGAAACCCACTTGCAGCAGTTGCGGCGGGGCGTAAAGCTCAAGGACGGCTTGACCTTGCCTGCCGAGGCGCAGTGGCTGGATGAGCCGACCGGACTGTGGCCGCGCGATCCGCCGGTGCGTTTCCGCAAAACCATCCCGACCAGCTGGATAGCGCTCACGATTCGCGAAGGACGCAACCGGCAGGTACGGCGCATGACGGCGGCGGTGGGCTACCCCACCTTGCGCTTGATTCGCTATTGCATCGGTGACTGGACTCTGGATGGTCTGACTTCCGGTGCGTGCGCTGTGCGGGAGGCGTGAAAAGCGCTGTCTCGTGCGCAGATATTCAGGTTTTGGATTGAATCAGGCTGTCGAATAATCGTCGGCCGTTGTTCATATTTTGACAGCAAGATACGGCGCAAGCGCGGCGGGGCCGGTAACGGATTGGCTTGCAACGGTGTCGGCGTAATGTGCATCCATGGCATAATTGTTGCTTTGAAACCGCTGCTAGAGAAGAAAAGAAAAGAAAAGAAAAGAAAAGAAAAGAAAAGAAAAGATAAAGATTGGTCGACTTGTGAAACGTGGGTATTCGAGGGGCTTGTTCTTGCATCGTATTCATTCCCGCGCGAGTCCGAATTCTTGGAAATTGAACGCAGATGCGGTTGGCGCGGAGTTGAAAAGAAATGAATATTTTGGTTGTGGGTGGAGCGGGCTTTATTGGTTCGCACAGCGTGGAAGCCTTGCTGGCCGACGGGGCGAAAGTCCGTGTGCTGGATAATTTTTCAACGGGAAAGCACGGCAATCTGCCTGCGCATCCCAGTCTCCAGATCGTTCGTGGCGACATTCGCGATGCGGAAACAGTCGCTCAGGCGATGCTCGGTATCACGCATGTGCTGCACTTGGCGGCGCAGGTGTCGGTGCCGGCCTGAGCCTGTCATAAATTTTGTGTTTGAGGCATAACATGCAACCTGAAAGGAACATGTATGCCAAGCAAAACGAGCAAGAAGCAAGCTGCGGTTCTACCGCGCATTCCGAAGG
>NZ_BAAFRY010000026.1:0-31635 GCF_045866295.1 Ferrigenium sp. UT5 | reverse complement strand
TCTCCTTGGTTTCTCCAGTCCGAAAATCGGAACGGAGGAGGTTAATCACCTGGGTAATTTTCAGCGCGCAGACACTAGGAAAAGTGGGGAATTTTCAACGCGTACCAACAGGTCTGCCATTCGGCATGCGCCATCACGCGCCCGTTCGGGTTGCCCGGCGAGCATACATAGATGAGTTGCGTCCGCTGCCAGACTGCTGGCGCCAACTGTGAAAAGTTCATCGCGTAATTGTCTGCCGGTACGGTGTTGAGATGATGTCGCGCCTGATTGAAAGACGATTTTCCAGGGAAGGTCGTACTCCGATGTTCCGAGTTATAATGCCCTCCGGCACCGATTGCAACGCTATCGTCAACTCGCCCCCAAGCACCTCATTCCAAAGAAACACCATGGATCAGCACAAATTTATCCGTAGGGATGAGACCGTACTCAAGTTATGCGCCAGTCGAACCGCATCCACGAAACAAACAAGGTTGCGGGTCTTCCATGTGTTGCGGCGCTTTACCCCCACGCTCGAAGGAAGCGAAATATGACCAAAAACCACGTCGAAATAGGACCTCTGATTGCAATTGTAGGTTGCGACGGCTCTGGGAAATCAACGGTTTGCGAAGATATTCTTGTGCTGGCGAGCACCTTCGGCCCGGCAACTTTGGCACACCTGGGCAAGCAATCCGGAAACGTCGGTCGCGCCATCGCCAAATGGCCGATCATCGGCGCATGGGTGGATCGCACGATTGTGCGCAAGACCGACAGTGCGCGTGCGCAACGCGACAAAAAAAAGAACCCGGGGTTGCTCACCGCACTGGTGATCAGCGCCTTTACCCTGCGCCGTCTGCGCCGCTTCAAGCGCATGCTGGCACAGCGACGGCAAGGCATGATTATCATTGCCGACCGTTATCCGCAACTGGATATTCCCGGTGCCGCCGATGGCACGGTCTTGTCTGTCAATGCGGAGAGCAACGGGTTGGTGCGGTGGCTGGCGCGGCGCGAGCTGGCCGCTTATGAGTGGATGACCCACTACCGCCCCGACCTGGTGATTCGCCTCAATGTCGATCTGGATGTTGCCTGCGCGCGCAAACCCGATCATCGCCGCGAACTATTGAGCGAAAAGATGAAAACCCTGCCACTGTTGAAATTCAACGGTGCGCCCATCGTCGATGTGGATGCCAACCAGCCGCTTGTCGAAGTGCTGTCAACGGCCAGGGCTGCGGTGACCCATACGCTCACCGCGCGCGGCTACACATCCCAAGGGATTTAATCCGGCATCCGACTGCGATGGCCGTGCCTGCCCATCCGGCACACGCCGGGAAGAAATCAATCGGCGCTGATCACACCGCGCGCGCGCAGGCGCTCCAGGATGGATTCGCCCGCGCGTCGAAACGCTTCTTCGCTGTACAGCGGTAGCACCCTGTCCCGTGCCGCCTGCCCCATGACCGCCAGGCGTTCCGGATGACTCAGGACTTCGGCCATGGTATCCGCAAGCGCGTTGACATCGCCCGGCGGCAATAGCCATCCGCTCACTCCGTGCTCCAGAGTATAAGGAATTTGCCCCACCGCAGAAGCAACCACCGGCAATCCAGCCTGCATCGCTTCATGCACGGCAATGCAAAAACCTTCAACGCGCGAAGGTTGCAGGTACAGATGCAGTCCGGCCAGGAATTCCAATGGATGTTCTGCAAAGCCGGTCAATCGAACCTCGGTGACGCCCGTGCGTTGCAGTGCGGCATTGAGTGCATCGAACTCGCGCCCCTCTCCGGCAATGATGACTTCAAATGGAACGGCAGCGCGAAATCCGCGCTGGCGCAACAGCGCCAGGGCTTCGATCAAAAGTTCATACGCTTTTTGTGGATGCAAACGTCCCAAGCTTCCCAAACGCAGCGTTTGTCCGGGCTGCCAAGGTTGTGCTTGCGGGGCGTCAGGGCGCGCTGAAAATAATGGCCACGACGCCATCCGTTCAGGCGGCACGCCAAAACGCTTGGCCGTGATCTCGGTCACCCGGTCGGAATCCCCAACCCACATCGCGGGACGTTTGCGCAAAAGATAGAACGGGATCAGCCGGCTCCACTTGAGGGTGGCGTTATGCTGCCAACACACGACCGGTACGGCATATTTTTTTCCAAGCAGCAGACCCATGATGCTGGCACGCGCGACCGAGGTCCAGATCAGATCCGGCTTGTACGCCGCAATCTCGCGCTCCAGCCAGCGATAGGCCGCCCAGTGGTCATGGTCGCCGCCCATACGCAGATGCACCTGCAATCCATCCGCGAGCATCGGCGGCAAGGCGCGCCCGTCGCGCCGGGCGAGGGCAAACACCTCCACGTGCGCACCGCTATTGCGCAGAACCCTGGTAACCGCAGGAATCGGCAGCGGGCCGCCGCTGCCTTCGAGTGAACTGGTAACGTAAGCGATTTTCATGCTGCGCGTTGTGCGGAATAAAGGAATGCCTGAAATTATACGGGATGGGAAGCTGCCGGATTCAATCGAAAACAGAAAAGTCGGACCAGAACGTCCGGGCCATTACATGACTTCAGTGCGGCAGCACCATGTTTTTCGCGGTTTCCTCCGCTGCGATCCGCTGCCCTTCCCCGTTCCAGTGTCCGTCGCTGATATAAAGATGTTCGGGATCGTGTTGCCGGTAGCTGTCGATCAGATGCACGCAGCTCAACCTCTCCCGGAGACAAATCTGTTTCAGCGGGTCCGTCAGGTTGGCGGGTTTGTACTTCGGATATTTTTTTGCCAGATCCGTATAGCCAATGGGAGCAAATGCGCCATAGCCGCGCGTCGTCATGTCGATCATCGAGGGCTGCACAACCACCATGAAGCGAATGTTTTTTGTCGCACAAAACCGGCTGGCCGCCTCCAGAATCTTGCCCATCAACGCGATCTTGGTGCGAGCTGATTCCGATTGCGGATGTGTTGCGATATCGATGTCGTAGAAATCCTTGAAATGGGAAAATTTGCGCGGCTTGTTTTCCCGGTAGGGGACATAGGCCAATGCGTTGTTTTCTTCCAGCAGTTGCAGGCTGCGTTCTACTTTTTCGTTCTCGCTCAAGGAACTGGTTTTCGCAACTGCGGCTCGGGCGATCAGGCGATTTACCGCGCCTTGAAGATACCAGTGGCGAAAAGCATTGCCGATGGCGGGACCCCATGAGGCGAGTTTCGGATCAACCGTGGGCGGGAACCCGGTCTCAACCAACTCGCCGTTCCCGGACAACTTGAACAAACGATTCTTGATGAGATCGCCATAATCGTTGTCGGCAAAAATATGGAACACCACGACATCGGGCTTAACCCGTTCAAAATCTTCCTGCAACCTGAGCAGACTTTGGTCGGGACCGGAGCCGGTCATGCCCGCATTGATCACCTGCGCATCCGCCCATTTCTGCCGCAACATTTTCTGCAACTGAGCCGGATATGTTTCCTCATCAGGCGAGAAGCGCGCATGAACGTTTGAATCTCCGTACACGATCACCCTTACCCCCCGCTTGTCGCCAATTTCATCTCCCCTGAAACCGAGAGAATTGGTCTTCCAGACAATGGTTGCGCCCCCGTCTTCGGGGCTGTTCGTATATTCCTTAACGATATTCGGTTTGAGCGCAACCAGATATTTGCTGTTGTACTGAAAGGCAACCGAGGTCGGCGCACTGCGCGCTTTTGCAAGTTCCGGAAATGCGATGCGCAGGACCAGCTCCAGGGCAACCAGCAGCCCCGCCGTGACCAGAACCACGATCATTGCATCACGCGCAATTTGTTTTATTTTCATCGGTACAGTTAACGCTATTGAGCCAATACCAGCTGGTCACGAAACGCACCCTGCGCATCCCGGTTTATCCAACCCAAACCGGGCATGGATCTGGAAAAACAACCATCCCGGCGGACACAGGCCGTGTATCGCGGATTAAAACAGGGTGTACACAAAAGGGGCCACTGCCGATCCTTGAGCGAAGATGAGCAGCGCACCAAGAAGAAGCATGACAATGATAATCGGCAGCAGCCAGAATTTTTTTCTGGCACGCATGAACCCCCACAGATCTTTCAATAAATCCAGCATTAGTATGGCCTTTCCAGGTTATGTTTTGATTCGGATTCCTTGTGCTCCCGATACGACAGCGCATCCGGATCAAATTTGCGGCGCAACGCATCTTTCCCCAAGATTTTAAGCAGCAGACCGATCGGAAAAAACAGGCCATAAAAAAGCAGGCCCAGAATGATGCGGGTGTTGATCCAGTTCATGACCAAGCCGAACCCCATCCAGATGCGATACGGGTATTTCAATGCCATCGGTACGGCCAGCGCGCAACCCGCCAATATCCCCGCAACAATCCACGGCCATCGCGGATAACTGAACGAGAGAATATAGGGGGCAATCAGGCCAAACAAAACGGCCAGGATTGCGCCGGTCGTGATTCCAAACTTGCGGTATCCCCGCCGATCCAGGTCATCGATTGTGTTCTTCATCATTTAGTCCAGTCCAAATTCATCGCGCCAATCGGTTTTTTCCGACCATGCCGGCTGTTGTGTTTTGCACAGCAGGTAATTTTCCAGCACCAGATAATCCATTTCCGTCCGCATGAAGCACCGGTAGGCATCTTCAGCCGTGCGCACAATCGGTTCGCCGCGAACATTAAAGGAGGTGTTGACCAGAACCGGGCAGCCTGTTTTCTGTTCGAACGCATCCAGCAGATGGTAGAAACGCGGGTTGGTTTCAGGATGTACTGTTTGGATCCGCGCCGAATAATCCACGTGGGTGACGGCGGGGATTTCAGAGCGGGGAATGTTCAGTTTCTCGATCCCGAACAGCTTGTTTTGCGCTTCGGTCATCTCGAAACATTTGCTCTTTTTGACCGGGGCCACCATCAACATGTACGGGCTGCTGCGATCATGCTCGAACCAGTCGGATACTTTTTCTGCCTTGACGGCAGGGGCAAACGGCCGGAAGGACTCGCGATATTTAATCTTGAGATTCATCACCGACTGCATTTTCTGACTGCGCGGATCGCCCAGAATGGAGCGGCCACCCAATGAGCGCGGCCCAAATTCCATGCGTCCCTGGCACCAGCCGATCACATTTTCATTGGCCAGAATTTCCGCCAACCGGGGCATCAATGTTGCGTCGTCCAGCTTCTCGTACGGGGCATGGATCGAATCCAGATACCGCTCAATTTCTGCGGGTTCACAGCGCGGGCCAAGATATGAGCCCTGCATGGCATCGCCCTTTTCAACCTGCCGGGGCTTTTCCAGATACTCGTGCCAAACCGTCAAGGCCGCCCCGAGCGCCCCGCCCGCATCCCCCGCCGCCGGCTGAATCCAGATGTCCTTGAACGGCCCTTCTCTCAACAACCGGCCGTTGGAAACGCAGTTCAACGCCACGCCGCCCGCCAGGCACAGGTAATCCACGCCCAGGGTCTGATGCACGTTGCGGGCAATTTTCAAAACAATCTCTTCGGTGACAACCTGAATGGAACGAGCCAGATCCATCTCTTTTTGGGTTATTTCTGACTCGGCCTTGCGCGGTGGGCCGCCAAACAGACGATCAAACTTCTTGTTCGTCATGGTCAGCCCGGTCGCATAGTTGAAATAGCTCATATCCAGGCGATAGGTGCCATCTTCTTTCACGTCAACCAGATTTTCCAGAATCCGGTCAACATAGGTGGGCTGACCGTAGGGAGCCAAACCCATGAGTTTGTATTCGCCGGAATTGACCTTGAATCCGGTGTAGTAGGTAAAAGCCGAATAGAGCAAGCCCAACGAATGCGGGAAATCGATTTCCCATTGCGGCTCCAGCCGGCTGCCTTCACCCAGCCAGACCGAACTGGTCGCCCACTCCCCCACCCCATCCAGACACAACACAGCCGCCTTCTCAAACGGACTGGGGTAAAAAGCCGAAGCAGCATGCGACTTGTGATGCGAGTTGAACAGCAACGGCGGTAAAGTTTCGACGTCCTCCGACAGTTCTTTCTGGATCGCCATAAATTCCTTTTTCAGCGTGGTTTTCAGGAACAACTTATCCTTCAACCAGACCGGCATGGAAGCCAAAAAAGACTTGAACCCGACCGGGGCATAAGCGAGATACGTCTCCAGCAGACGCTCGAATTTGACCAATGGCTTGTCGTAAAAAACCAAATAGTCAATGTCGGCCAGCTTCAGCCCCGTTTCCTGCAGACAATATCGGACGGCGTGCCCGGGAAAATTCGCATCATGCTTTTTGCGTGTAAACCGTTCTTCCTGCGCAGCGGCTACGATTTTTCCATCAACCACAAGCGCTGCGGCACTGTCATGGTAGTACGCGGATAGGCCTAGTATCTTCATGCGAAACGTAATTTCCGGATAATGTGGGTAGAGATTCCCGCCAAGCGGGAAAAATTGGGGGGGGATTTTAACCGATACACCCCCTTAAGTGGATAAAATTATGCGCGGCGCGGAGTATCCCGCCGCGACGCGCCACAGAGCAGGCGCTATTCAGCCCGGGCGAATTTCTCCGTCATAACCCCCAGTCGCAGACGAATATCGGCAGGAATGGCAAAAGCATCGGCGTAATAATCGTGGCTGCCGGTAAATTTTTTACTGATCAGTTCATCGTGATAGCTGCCCATCAAACCATTCAGCGTGCTGAGGTAGCGCGAGATACTGTCATGGTCGGGCGATGGAAACAAAATCTTCAGGTTGTCGTAGAGCGCAACCAGGCGGCTGATGACTTTGCGCATTTCATGGAATTCTTTGCTGGTCACTTTCTCGCGTGACAAATGCCCGCTGATAAAGGCGATCTGCTGTTGCACATAGCGGCGAAACGACGCCGTGGTACTCGGCTGAAAACGATTGATCTCGCGGGTGAGCAACGCAAACGGCAAGCGCGACAGCAATAGGCGCGACACAAGCGCGGCGCGGCGCACGGCACCGCCATGCTTATTTTTTACGGCATCCTGCAAATTCCCCATGATGCCGGTCAGCCAATGAAAAACCAGGGGATATCGATGGCGTTCGTCACAGGCCACGAAGGCAAACCGCAGATGCTTGAATTTGGCGCGCACATATTTGAAGGCTAGCTGCTGCTCGGGAGGCAGCGCGTGCCGCGCCTGAATCGCCACAATCATCTCCTGCAGCGCACGGCGCTCAACGCCTTCCAGCCAAAGTTGGCGGCACAGGTAATAACAGGTCGCCAGTTGTTGCCGGCTGTAGTTCAGTTGAATCACGTCCGGTAGCCGCGCCTCCGGATACAAATCATCATGCACCAATACCGCCGCGAAGAGCGCGTCGCACTGGGACAGCGCAAAACGCTGCAGATCGGGCGCGGGAAAAGGCTCGGATGTATTCATGCGCAATTTGATTTCATCTTGGATTATTCATACGTCAGAAATTTGGCCTGCATCAGCCAGTCTCTGGCGCATCCATACACACTAACTGAACTGATGCTCATGGGGCGCAGCGGGCCACCCCAAAAAATGAAAAGTCCGAGTCGCCCCAGATCGCCCATCGGACGGAGAGGGTGCGAACAAGTCGCCGCGCGAGTTTCACGTCAACCGTACAAAATCCAGCGTCCCACCATCGGTCAGCACCAGCGGCGTATCTGGCGCAGTCGCGAAAATTTCACCGTCCACGGTGAAATACCCATCGAACCGGAGTTCAAGACGGCGCACATTGTGGCTGATGTAGCCATTCTCCGGAGTCATAAAACGGTTGATCTTGCCGCGCAACAGGCCCGGCAACGCCCGCACCCAGTGACGCGGATGCGCGCGCACACAACTGAAGTGCAACGGCGCATCTTCCTTGCCCCAGAACGGGCGCAATCCCAGAAACAGGCGCTTCAGGGTTGTCACGTGGAAAATTTCACATTCGGAGGTTAATACCGGCGAGCCATCCATGGACACCCCAACCGTCACCGGCGACACAATATCGCGTTCACCGCGCGCCATCGCCAGCGCGAAACGCAACATTGCGACTCCCGGACCAATTTCGCCGCGCAAACCCACGCGATGAACTTTGCCACGGCAATATTCGATGCCCTGGCAAATTGCCGCCGCGCCAAAAAACATGCCATACAACGGGGCGCGCCCCGCCCCCGGATTCACGCAAATGATGTGTCGCCGCAGGATATGCAACCCCTCGGCGTCGCCGGTCGCACGCCGAATGAGACATTTCAGCGCCCGATGCGGACGGCCGCGATAGCCGATATCGCCCGCCGTCATATTGGTGGTGCCGGAATGCAAAATGGCCAGCAAAGGAAGTTGAGGAAATGGATTGCGGTTCAAAAGCGTGCTGATCACGGCGTGCACCGTACCGTCACCACCACTGATAGCCACAATATTTACGTCATGCGCAGCCAGCTCATCCAGTGCGCGAGCAACAGAATCCGGATCCGAGACGTTGCAATACGGAATGTCCGGATGGGCATCGAGCACGCGGCGCATGGCATCGGGGGACTTGAGGTTCGCCCCGCTCCCCGGATTAAAAATAACCCCAATTCGCGCTGCGACTGATCCTGTACTGAATGGGCGTGGTTCAAGCATTGGCGGTATGGCCTGTGTCAAGTGGGCGCGCATTGTAGCAATTGCACCCAGCGGCAACCAGCCTCATGAAATTGAGCGCAACGGGCGCGTACAGTGACACGAATCCGAATAGAGATAGTATCCTCTGACGCGGCTAATTTCAGCGAAAGCAGGTGATTTCCACGCTCACTGGAACTGCGTGATTTCCCATCATGTGCAGGTCCGGAACGGAGGCACCCCCAGTCAAGTGCTTTCGTGCTACACGCTCGCCAAGCGCGCAAAGATTCTTGCCGGGATAGAAACTGAAACCTGCCGGCACTCACCACACGCCGGCAGGCATCATTCATATCTGAAAGTATCGTGACATGCAGTGTCACCAGACCAGGGTAGGTCCGGGAACTTGACTTCTTTTATGTTCATGCTTTAGCGGCAGCCACGGCCGTCATGAATTTCGAGTAGTCGCGGATGTAATCAGTCTCGTCGTAATGCGCAGAAGCTAGCACCATGCACACAGCTCCCGAAGAAAAATTATCCAAATCTCGCCACATCATCGGGCAGACGTATAAACCATAATAGGAACGATTCAGGTGGAAGCGTTTTTTTTCCGCACCATCATCCAGCACGACATCAAAGCTGCCCGACATGGCTACAATAAACTGATGCAAGTTTTTATGTGCATGCGAACCGCGATCAGAGCCACCGGGCACGTCATAAAGATAGTACACGCGCTTTATATCAAATGGGATGTGTTGCCCGCCCTCGATAAACGAGAGGTTTCCGCGCGGGTCAGTGATTTTTGGCAATTCGATGATTTTGCAGCGTTGAATGCTCATAAAAACTCCACTTGAACGTTTCCATCCAGAAAGCGCCGATAACGATGACGGGAAACCTGTATTGCCTCACCGTCCAGGCGATAGAGATAATCTTCTGCCGTTTCGGCAACCCGACGGGCACCGAAACGTTCGTGGAACCGCCATACGCGCTCGTTGCCCTTGCGCACATCAAGATGCGCCCCCTTGAAACCGAGATGGTCGATACCGTAGGCATACACCATTAGCGCCGATTCCATTGCCGCGTGGCCCGGTCGGGTGTCTTTCAATATCCACGACCCCCAGCAAAAACTGTCGCCCAGCGGATTGTACAGCCGCACCGTTCCAATCGGCTCGCCCTGATATTCGATTATGAAATATGCTTGGTCATCCGCTTGAGCATAACGCGCAAGCCAGGCTTTCTGGTCGGCAATATCGGCACTAACGGCGCTGAGATAACGCGATTTTTCGGTGTCGGTGCGCAACGACAAGATAAAGGCCGCATCCTCCGCGCAAGCGTTACGAAAGCTCAAGGTTTTACCCGTCACGCGTGCCGCCTTGCGTAGCGGGATCGACGGGGAAGCACTCATCGCTGCTGCACACATATCGAATGATGCGCGCAGGATTGCCGACCACGACAGCCCCATCCGGCACCGATTTCGTCACCACCGCTCCGGCCCCAACCATGGCCCGTCGGCCTATCACGATGCCCGGCAGAATAGTCGCCCCCCCCCCGACTGAAGCACCAGCCTTGACGGTCGTCACCGCAAAGGCTTCGGGATACTGCCTGCTGCGCGGAAGGAGGTCGTTGGTAAAGGTTACATTCGGCCCGATAAACACATCATCCTCCAGCCGTATCCCATCCCACAGCTGCACACCCGACTTGATGGTCACGTTATCGCCCACCACCACATCATTCTCGATAAAAACATGCGCGCACACATTGCAGTTGCTGCCTATCTTCGCCCCGGCCAGTACCACGCAGAACTGCCAGATACGGGTGCCTTTACCAACATTTGTTGATTGCACATCGGCCAGTGCATGAATACCTTCCATCTTGTTCTCCATTCTTCGAATATTCGGCAATCACCAGAAACCGTAAGTGTTGCCCTACGTATTTCTATAGCCCGGCCTCAGGAAGCTTGCTTGTGATAACTTTTACAGAAAAAGTGTCGCCCTATCAAGTTCGATCCGGGTTAGAATCTGACTCAAAAGACCTTGGTCGGGTTAGGTGCCACGAACTACTGGCAGGTCCGCCCCGCACGGAGCGGGCGCAACAGTGAAATATGTTACGGGAATCGTCGGCAAATTCGCCTCGAATGGGTAAGCACCAGACAACTGAAACAGACAGATAAACCCGCTTAATACCAGCTTCATTCCAATATTGACTGGTAAGTCATGCCATATAAATGGAGCCATCCCAATTGATCCCGTTTTTAGATTTAAAGGGTATTAACGCCCAATATAGAGACGCGTTAATCCAAGCGGCCACGAATGTGATCGATTCAGGCTGGTACATTCAAGGCAGCGAACTCCATGCTTTCGAGCGGGAATTTAGTGACTACTGTGGCACCCGGCACTGTGTCGGCGTGGCCAATGGCTTGGATGCCTTGACCCTGACGTTACGCGCATGGAAAACGCTGGGCAAATTAAAGGAAGGCGACGAGGTAATAGTACCGGCCAATACCTATATTGCGAGCATATTGGCTATTACCGAGAATCAACTCAAACCGGTATTGGTGGAACCGGATGCTGCCACGTACAACCTGTGTCCGATTAAAGCCACAACCGCCATTACGCCCAAAACTAGAGCTATTGTAGCGGTTCATCTTTATGGCCAACTTGCACCCATGCCAGAAATTATGGCGCTGGCCGATCAGCACCAACTACTGGTCCTGGAAGACTCTGCCCAGGCTCACGGCGCGGAAATCAACGGCAAAAAGGCAGGCAACTGGGGACATGCCTCCGGCTTCAGCTTTTACCCCGGAAAAAATCTCGGTGCACTAGGCGATGCCGGCGCTGTCACGACCAATAACGAGGAATTGGCGCGAACAATTCGGGCTCTGGGCAACTACGGTAGCCACAAGAAATACGAGAATCTGTACCAAGGTGTCAACAGCCGTTTGGATGAAATGCAAGCAGCTTTATTACGCGTAAAGCTGAAGCATTTAGACGCAGAAACAGCGCGGCGTAAGGAAATTGCGCTGGCTTATGCCAAGGGCATTCACAATCCCGTCATCCAACAACCCATCGCCGCCGAAAATACCCCGGAAACACTGGGATCACATGTATTTCACCTCTACGTAGTTCGTACAGAAGAGCGCGAAGCCCTGCAAGCACACTTAGGTGCCGCCGGCGTGCAAACCTTGATCCACTATCCGATACCACCACATCAGCAGCAAGCTTACCGGAACTGGAATAAAGAACACCACCCGCTCACCGAAACCATCCACAAACAAGTGCTCAGTTTACCCATCAGTCCGGTGATGAGTAATGAGCAGGTGAATGCGGTGATTGAAGCCTGCAACGCTTTCCGCATCAAATAACTTCCATGACGCTAATCAAGACCAGTCTGCTGAATGGCATCGCTGTTGTCATCAAAATGCTGACTTTGCTCGGTTTGAACAAGATACTGGCGATCTATGTGGGACCGGCGGGGTATGCGATTCTGGGGCAGTTCCTAAACGCGGTTCAAATGATTACCAACTTTGCCAGCGGTGCCATCAATCAAGGGGTCACCAAATATACGGCCGAATATTCCAAGGATTCGGCCAGGCAACACACGGTATGGCGCACCGCGGCCGCCATTGCGCTCACGGGCTCATTGTTGATTGCTGTTTTCATCGCCGCTTTTAATCAGAAATTGGCTGGTTGGTTTCTAAAGGATGAAAGTCTCGGCAGCGTATTTATCTGGTTTTCCACCACGCTGGTACTGTTCGTGTTCAACTCCCTGCTGCAGGCAATTCTCAACGGTAAAAGAGAGATTCGGCGCTATGTGATTGCCAATATTGCCGGCAGCCTGTTTGCATTTGCCGTAACGACTTGGATGGCGATGCAAATGGGGTTGTACGGTGCACTGGTCGCTTTGGTGATTTATCAGTCACTGACATTTTTTGTAACTTTGGCGCTTATTTACAACGCAAACTGGTTTCGTCCAAGTTACCTATTTGGGCGGATCGATCGTCAGGTCGCAAAAAACCTGGGAAAATTCACGATCATGGCGTTGACTTCGGCTGTGACTGTGCCAATCAGCCATATTCTGATTCGCAACCATCTTGGCGAAACTCTGGGATGGGATGCGGCCGGATACTGGGAAGCTGCATGGCGATTGAGTAATTTCTACTTGATGCTGGTCACAACCACGTTAAGTGTTTACTACCTGCCCAAGTTATCTGAACTGCAACATTCCGCCGATATCAAACGCGAAATCATTCAAGGCTATAAAATTATTCTTCCCGTGGCGGCAGCCTGCAGTTTGGCCATTTACCTGAATAGGGACTTCCTTATTCGAGCCCTGTTCAGTACTGAATTTGCGCCAATGGAGGTGTTATTCGCCTGGCAAATGGTCGGGGATACTCTGAAAATCGGCAGTTGGATACTCGCTTACCTGATGCTGGGAAAAGCAATGATCAAATTGTTTGTGGTATCGGAGATCTTATCTTCTGCAATGTTTTATGTTTTGACCGTAATTTTTACTCAAACAATGGGGTTGGAAGGCGTCGCGCTTTCACATGCAGTAAACTATCTAATCTACTGGTCAGCAATGGCCATTTTTATCCCTAAAGTACTCCGCCAACGCGCGCGACCTAACACTGATTGATGAGCGCAGTATTGATCAATCCTCATCCAACCGATGAGTGAAAATTGAAGTGCCTCCATAACGACTGCCGACATTCCCGATTGCTTAATTTTAAGGAGTTTGATTAAGTGTCTACACCCATGGTATCCGTGATTGTACCGAGCTATAACCACGGAAAATATATTCAGGAGTGCATACAGAGCATCATCGATCAGGATTATCAAAATATTGAGTTGATTATTATTGACGACGGCTCGAATGATGATTCCGTGGAAAAAATCAGAGAACTGGCGACAGCCTGTACGCAAAGATTTGTAAGATTTGAATTCAGAACACGACCTAACAAAGGCTTGTGCGCAACATTGAATGAGGGTTTGGCGTGGTGCAAAGGGGTGTATTTTTCACCTTCGGCTTCGGACGATGTTCTATTAAAAAACAAAATAACGGCTCAAGTTGATGGGTTGGAAAGAAATGCAAAATTCGGCGTTGTTGCCGTTTTTTCCGGCATCTCGGTATTCAATGAAGATAGCAAGAAAATAAAGGAAAAAAGCAGCCGCGAATGCATCTTCGGGTTTGAGGAAGCATTCCTTAGAAGCAGACGCATGACGGGACAGTCGGTAATGATGGTAAGGGCTTCTGTTTTAGCGGTGGGCGGTTACGATCCACGCTTTAAAATTGAAGATCTGTACCTTTTTCTAAAATTAACTGAAAAAGGTGGGAAACTGCTCACCATCAAGGGGATTGGAGTCAAGTACCGCAAGCATAATGATAATTTTTCATCGAAGCATTCGGAGATGTGGCTCTCGGTTCGCGGCATTCTTGATCAGTATAAATATCACCCACTTTACCATAAAGCCGTATCGTCATCCATGATGATCCAAGCGCGCGGTTTATTGCGGTCCGACAGTAAATTGCTTTCTTTGCTCTGGGCCTTTAATGCAATAAAAGAATATCCCGGAATTCTTTTTAGCAGGTCGATGATTAAGTTTTTCGTAAAAATCTTCATGCCAAAAGCTTTGCGATAATCAATAAAAGGAAAATCGCGGCTATTGGGGCTGCCTATCCTGACTAACGAATACACAACACACCCGCGCTGAATATCATCTATTGCAAAACAGGAAATACAGTCATGTCTCGCAATTCCAGTCATGCCAAATCAGTGTTGGCCATTCTTATTTCAACTTTAGTCGGGGTGGTATTGTGTGCCGCAATTGTCGAGTTGATTCCGCTGTCAGGCAAGGCACCGACCAAACTTGAGGAAGGAAGGAATGCGGCCGGACATCGATATCTTGATGTATGCGCACATGGCTCCTGCGCCTACCCCGGGGTCTATTATCCGCGCGAGGTGGTGGCCAAGCCTGGGCAGCCGGAGGAGGTCATTTACGACGTAACCTACACCATCGACGCCGACCGGACACGCCGGACGCCCTCCGATTTAAAACCGGATGCACCGAGTATCCCGGTCAATTTCTTCGGCGGCTCGTTCATGTTCGGAGAAGGTCTGAATGACGATCAGACACTCCCTTATTTTTTCAACCAGTTTATCCCGGACGCCCGCGTCAAAAATTATGGGTTTCACGGGCATGGTGTGCATAACAGCCTCAAACTGCTGGATGACCTGAAAACGGCTCCGGCACAGATCAATGTTGTGCTGACCGGCGCTTATCATGCCAGGCGTGCATCGTGCGACAAGGACTACAGCATGCCCCACCCTTCGTATCGGGTAAAACCGAATGGCAACCGGATGACCGAATACGTTTCGCGCTGCAGCGAAAGGACGCCAAGCGATCTGGCGGAGCTCAATCAGACCGGTTTCAATACGCTGTACGACACCGCGCTGTCAAAGCTGAAATTGACGAAATTGTTGTTTAACCCGGTACGCGAGGCCTATACCCAAAAACAGATGGCGTTGTACGCCGCTGTGCTCCACGATTTCCGAACGGTCAGCGAAGAACGGGGGATAACGCCGGTCATCATGTATCTGCAGGAGCCTTGGCATCGTTTTCTGGGGCAACCTTCGTTTGCCGATCCGATGCTGGAAAAACTGGATCAAGAGCATTACTTGTGGGTGGATGTTTCGCTTGGAGAAAATTTTCGCAGTGTTCCAAGAGAATACTATTTGCATCCGTTAAACAAGCATCCTTCGGCCCTGGCGAATTGCCTGCGCGCGAAACGACTGGTGGATTATCTGGTGCGCATCCATCAAGTGAGTCAAGACCGGGTCAATACCGCGTATGCATGTCCCAACCACGAGGCTCGATGACGCTTGTGACGAACCTGTGCGGGTCGGGCCGTTAGCCCTCGGTGCGGCGAAGCCGGCGGTGCAGGAAGGGCTACCGGCGGCTGCTTCCGCAATCGGCTGCAAGAGCCCTCACCTCAATCCTCTCCCAGAGGGAGAGGAAGCGATTGCCCTTTCCCCCGCCGGGGGAAAGTTGGATAGAGGGTTGGCAGTAACGTGTCGCAGCCGCTCGTCCGACATGTCGGGTTGAAACCCGACCCACAACACCGTTCTCGCTACACGCATAAATGCCGATTAACGTGCAGCACTACCGGGCTGCGCTAATCGGAGAGGTTGACTGCAACGCCCAAAGCGCGGATGCGCCGCGCAAACCGTTCCAGGTCGGCATGCGGCAAGGATGACAAGCGCGGCGCCTCCGGTTGCAGCGAGGGTCGCGCCAAGCCGTACAACAGTACGCCTTGTGGCCGAATGCCGTCGCGCAGCAGTCCCGCCAGAAAATCCAGATAGTCGTCTTCGTCCTGCTTGCCCGGTGCGCTGCCGTCCAGTGCGAACCAGCAGGTCTGCAGCCAGGTATTGTGGCAGCAGGCGATGGCGGTGGCGAGGTTCTGCCGCACTTTGTCCAGCGTCATCTTGGTGTCGTTGACGCTCAGCATCCCCGCCTCGCTGGAACGGTCCAGCTTGAACCAGACTTCGCCGTTGACTTGCGCCATGCGGCGCAACCCCTGCTGCACGTTGTCCCGCTGCAACAGGCTGCCGTTGGTGATGAGCACCAGTTTAAGTGCGTCCGGTTTCAGTCTGGCGACAAGTTCGACGACTTCGGCAAATTTTTCTGCACTGGTCGGTTCGCCGTTGCCTGACAGGGCGATGTCGTTGATGCGTCTCGCCTCGGGCGGCACGCGTTGCATGAAATCACCGTGTTGAAGTTCATGCAGAAAACCGCTCAACTCCTTCCCCAACAGCAGCAGATCGACGGGGGGTGCTGTGCCGCGCACAAGGTCGGGCACCTGGCAATAGATGCAGCGCCAGTTGCAGGCATTGTTGGGATTGAGGTTGATGCCGATGGAGACCCCGCCCGCGCGGCGCGAGACGACCGGATAGACGTAGCGCAATCCGGCGCTGTCGCGGCTGTGGTCGCTTACGGTGAGGGTGTCCGGCATGTATTTTCCCCCGGCAGTTGATCTGTTGTGGGTCGGGTTTCAACCCGACGCAGTTGATAATATTCCACGACAGGGTTGGACTGATACCCGCAAGGGGCAGGCCGTGGCTGTGCGGGGCTGACACCCCTACACCACACGCTCAGTCCGCCCCACAAAACCGGAGTCAAGACTTGACCAACGGCAGGTACTTTTCCGGATCGACCGGTTTTCCCTGTTTGCGGATTTGGAAATGCAGTTTGACCTGATTGGCGTCGGTGTCGCCCATCTCCGCAATCTGCTGCCCCTTGCGCACGGTCTGCCCTTCCTTCACCAGAATCCGTTCGTTGTGTGCGTAGGCGCTGAGGTAGGTGGCGTTGTGTTTGATGATAATCAGCTTGCCGTAACCGCGCAAACCGCTGCCGGCATACACCACTTTACCTGCCGCACTGGCCATCACGGGCTGACCCTTCTTTCCGGCAAAATCAACCCCTTTAAGATTGGCGTTGCGTGAAAATTCGGTGATCAGTCTGCCACGGGTCGGCATTCCCCACTCCAGCGCGTCCGCCGCATCGTCGCCGGCAACGGGATTGACGGGCCGGACCATTTGCCCCGTTACAGCGGCCACGCGGCCTTCCTGCATTTGATCCGCCTTGAGCAGCGCCTGCTCGGAATACAGTAGCCGGCCCACCTTCGGCGCGCGTTTGGTTTCACCCGGGACCGCATGCGCAATGTAGACAGGTGGAGACTCGTCGACTGCGCCCTCATCCAGTGGAATTCTTAATTCAAGCTGTTGACCGATGCTGATCGCGGTCGGGTCTTGCAAACCGTTGTATTCCGCCACCTCCAAATAATTCAAACCGTCTTCAAAGGCGATGCTGTACAGCGTTTCACCCGCCTGCACCGTGTGGTGTTTGATGGTGTAACGAGGCCCCGATACGTCAGCGGGGCGGCGGGTGTCACCGTATTCCACGACCGGCGCCTGCCCCTTCCGGACACCGGTGCCGCACGCGCCCAAGGTGGCAGCCAGCACCAGCAGTAATAATTTTGCAACCAGTCTCATACTTTTCCCGTCAGCAAAGGGACGAACTTCACCGCATCCAGGCGCGTCTCGCGAAACCCCTGCTCCGTGCGTTCGATAAGATAAAGAAATTGTTCGCCGGTGCCGAGCGGCAATACCATCCGGCCGCCGACCACCAGTTGCGCTTTCAGCTCTATGGACAGGGCGGGGGCCGCGCAGGCCATGACGATGCCGTCGAAGGGCCCCGCATCGGCCAGTCCCGCGCTCCCGTCCGCATGGCGCAGGATGACATTGCGCACCTTCAATTCGCGCAACAGTTTGCGGGCGCGCTCGTACAAAGGCTGAATGCGTTCCACGCTATAGACTTCCTGCGCCAGTTGCGCCAGCACGGCGGCCTGGTAGCCGCAACCGGTGCCGATCTCCAACACCCGCCCCAAGGGTTTGCCGTTGCGCAGAACTTCCAGCATGCGCGCCACGATCCAGGGCTGGGAAATGGTCTGCCCGTAATTGATGGGGAGCGCGACATCGTCGTAGGCGCGCCCGGCCAGCGCCTCATCCACGAAGAGATGGCGCGGCACGTTGCCGATCGCCGCCAGGACCGCCTCGTCGCGGATGCCTTGCGCGCGCAAGCGCTCGATCATGCGACCGCGCGTGCGCGCCGAGGTCATGCCGATCCCGGCGTGTTGCAAATTCATGCCGCGTTCCCCATCCAGGCCCGCACCGCATCGATCTGGGCGTACTGCGTCAGATCGATCTGCAAGGGCGTGATCGAGACGCGGCCCTGCGCGATGGCGGCAAAATCGGTGCCCGCACCGGCGTCCTGCGCCTTGCCCACCGGGCCGACCCAGTAGATCGGCTGACCGTGCGGATTGGTGGTCTTGATGACCGGTTCCGCCTTGTGCCGTCTGCCCAGGCGCGTCACTTCCATGCCCTGCAACTCCGCATAGGGCACGTCCGGCACATTCACGTTCAGCAGCCAGGGCTGGGGATGCGGCAGACGCCCGAAGCGAAGCACCAGATCTTCCGCCACACGCGCGGCGGTTTCGTAGTGCTTCTCCTCATGCCCGATCAGGGAAACCGCAATGGCCGGAACGCCCAGCAGAAAACCTTCGGTCGCGGCGGCCACCGTGCCGGAATAGATGGTGTCGTCTCCCATGTTGGCGCCGGAGTTGATCCCGGAAACGATGATGTCCGGTTGCATGTCCAGCATTCCGGTGACCGCCAGGTGCACGCAGTCGGTCGGCGTGCCGTCCACATAATAGAAACCGCTCGCCGCCCGGCGCAAATTGAGCGGACGGTTGAGGGTCAGCGAGTTGCTCGCCCCGCTCCGATCGCGTTCCGGCGCCACCACCACCACTTCGCCCAGCGCGGACAAGTGCTGCGCCAGGCAGGCCAGACCCGGCGCGAAGTAGCCGTCGTCGTTCGAAATCAGAATGCGCATCAGGTGTTCTGCACCACAATTTTCGGGAATGCCGCGCTGTGATCCTGCGCCATCTCGGCGATCTTCACCGCCACGCGCCGCGCGATCTGTTTATAGATCTTGCTGATATTGCCATCGGGGTCGGCCACCACGGTCGGCTTGCCGGAATCTGCCTGTTCGCGGATATGGATGTCGAGCGGCAGGCTGCCAAGGAATTCCGTGTGGTAGTCGGCACACATCTTCTCGCCGCCGCCGGCCCCGAAGATATGTTCCTCGTGGCCGCATTTCGAGCAGATATGCGTGCTCATGTTCTCCACGATGCCGATGATCTTCACATCGACCTTCTCGAACATCTTGAGCCCCTTGCTCGCATCCATCAGCGCGATGTCCTGCGGCGTAGTGACGATCACCGCGCCGGTCACCGGCACTTTCTGCGCCAGGGTGAGCTGGATGTCACCCGTGCCAGGCGGCAGATCCACCACCAGATAATCCAGGTCGTCCCACCGGGTCTGGTGCAGCAACTGGTCCAGCGCCTGGGTTGCCATCGGGCCGCGCCAGATCATCGGCGTATCGGCATCGATGAGAAAACCGATCGACATCACTTGCAGACCATGGTTGAGCATTGGCTTCATGCTCTTGCCGTCTTCGGAATCCGGATTGCCGCTGATTCCCAGCATGGTCGGTTGCGAAGGGCCGTAAATATCCGCATCCAGCATGCCGACGCGCGCGCCTTCGGCTGCCAGCGCCAGCGCCAAGTTGACCGCCGTGGTGGACTTGCCCACCCCGCCCTTGCCGCTCGCCACCGCGATGATGTTCTTCACCCCGTCCACCAGCTTGACGCCGCGCTGCACCGCATGCGGCACGACCTTGCTGGAAACGTTTGCCTCCACCTTGCCCACACCCGGCAACGCAGACTTGAGATGCGCCTCGACCATAGCCTTGATTTCGGCCCACACGCTCATGGCCGGATAACCCAGCAGGATATCCAGCGCAACATCGTTGCCGCTGATGCGGATGTTCTTGACCGACTTGCCGCTCACAAAATCTTTTTTGGTGTTGGCATCGATCAGGTTTTTCAGGGCATTCTGCACATCATTTTCATTGAAACTCATCGCTGACTCCGGTCTGATTGAATTATGGTTAGGGTTGGGGACTCGATTCTACTTGAGTTAAGGGCATCGCGTAAAAGGCGATCCCGGCATTGCCCGCGCCCTCATGCTTTATACTTCGCGCCGGAATATCCACAACGCGCACCATGAAAACAATCACCTTGCTGCTGCTTGCCGTGCTGACCGCCTGCACCAGCGCGCCCACGCGCGACGATTCTGCGACGTCGGAACGGATGAACGAGCTCGTCCTCTACGCGATGAGTCTGGCCGACACGCCCTACCGTTACGGCGGCAATAACGCCAGCGCCGGGTTCGATTGCAGCGGTTATGTGCGGCATGTCTATGCGCATGAACTGGAGATCGAGCTGCCCCGCACCAGCCAGCAGATCAGCCGCGTCGGCAAACCGCTGCATCCCGGCGAATTGCGTCCCGGCGACCTGGTGTTCTACAACACCCTGCACACCCCCTACTCGCACGTCGGCCTCTACATCGGCGACGGCAAATTCGTCCATTCTCCCCGCAGCGGCAGCCGCATTCGCGTCGAACGGATGTCGCTCGACTACTGGCAATCGCGCTATAACGGCGCGCGGCGGGTGTATTGATCGTCAGTGCCGCGCGGCGCGCAGCGCCTGCGCCAGTTGATGCACGGAAAGCGCATAGAAACTGCTGATGTTGTAGCGCATGATGACATCGAAGTTTTCGAATGCCAGCCAGTATTCCTTGCTGTTCTCCAGGGTCAGGTCCAACAACCAGGCCGGCGGCAACAGGCGATCCTCACTTTCCGCAGGCACAACCCCGGCATCGGTGCGCCACCCCAGCAACGGCCTTGCCTCGGCGAGAATCCCCAGTCGCTGCGGGTTTGGCACAGCCGCCAGCACGGCCACCGGCTCGCCGCTGCGCCAGCCGTAGTGCTTGAAATAATTCGCCACGCTGCCAATGGCATCTTCCGCTTCGTGCAGGATATCCACCCGGCCATTGCCGTTATAGTCGAGCGCATATTTGCGGAAGTTGCTCGGCATGAATTGCGGGATGCCGAGCGCACCGGCATAGGAAGCGTTGATCTCCAACAGATTGAAATCCTGTTCGCGTGCCAGCAACAGGAATTGTTCCAGTTCGCCCCGAAAATAGTCCGCACGGCGCGGATAGGAAAAAGCCAGTGTGGTCAGCGCATCCAGGGCACGGTACCCGCCGGTATTCCGCCCGTACAGGGTTTCCACGCCGATGATGGCAACGATGTATTCCGCTGGCACGCCGAATTGGCGTTGCGCCCGCGCCAGCACCGACTCGTTTTTTTTCCAGAACTTCAGGCCGCCGTCGATCCGCTCGCGATTGACAAAACTGGCGCGATATTCCGGCCACGGCTTCAGGGTGGCCGGCTTGCTGATCGCCTCGATCACATCCGGGCGCTGCTCGGCGCGGCGAAAAACCCGCACCAGTTCCGCGCGCCTGAATTGATGTTGCGCCACCATCTCATCGATGAACGCGGGAATTCCGGGAAGGTCGGCGGCGTGAACCGAAACGGCAAGATACAGCAGGGGAAATAGGAAAAGTTTTTTCATGGCGCGCGCATTCTACGCCTTGATTGATTGACTTCAGAATCTAAACGCCTACAATTCAGACGCGCTCCGCGTCGCACCGATTCAATCCGGATTACCCGCCGCCCGCAGGATTCAAGTATCGGGGGGGAGCGGGTAGTATGGCCCGGATTGGTTTTAAACCCACTCGAAGGAGGATGTCATGAACACGAATTCCGTAGGCGCAACTTTTGATACGAGCAAGCAAAGACTGGCGCAGGATTTGCGCGCGGTGATTGCCGATACCGAGGATCTATTGCGGGCGACCGCCGACCAGGCGGGCGAAAAAATGGCGTCGATGCGCCAGCGCGCGCAAGCCAATCTGGCTCAGGCCAAGGTGCGTCTGGTTGAGGCCGAACAAGCCCTGGTGGATCGAACCAAAGTTGCGGCACAGGCAACCGACGATTATGTGCATGAAAATCCGTGGCAGTCGGTGGGAATTGCAGCGGCAGTCGGCGTACTGGTGGGCATGTTGATCGGACGCGGGCGCTGATTGATGGCGGAGGCAACGAGCCTGTTTTCTTCCATCAGGCGTCTCTTGTTCGGTTTGCTTGGAATTGTTGCCAACCGGGTGGAATTGTTTTCCAATGAGCTGGAAGAAGAGCGCCTGCGCTTGATGCAGGTGTTCTTTTTCATGTTATTCACCCTCTTCTGCCTGTGCATGGGCGTTCTGTTACTCTCAATGCTCGTCGTTCTGTTCTTTTGGCAGAATCATCTCCTGCTGGTTGTTGCCCTGCTGGCATTGGCTTTTTTTGCTTTTTCCATGCTTTCATTGCGCCTGTTGCGGGTTAAATTGAACCGGAAATCTCGCCCCTTCGCCGACACCATGGCGGAACTTGAAAAAGATCTGAATGCCCTGCGGAACAGCCATGAATGAACGTCTGCTTGAGATACGCCAGCGACGTGGCGCTTTATTGGGCATGATCGCCGCACAGCGTGCAGCTCTCGCCGAATCGGCGTGCCGCTGGCAATCTCCACTGGCTGCGCTTGATCGTGGAATATCCGGAGCCCGTTATCTGCGGCAGCATCCCTGGTTTGTGGCGGGCATTGTGGGGGTGCTCGTCATTCGTCGGCACTCCATTTCGACTGCGATAAAGTGGGGTTGGGTGGCGTGGCGCGGATACCGTTATTGGGTTGAGATGAAGTCCAGACTACGTCGCGCGACTGCCTTGCCCGATCAATTTTAGGTGTACCGACCAACCCTGGTGGTGTTTCAGATTTGAGCCGGGCGCTTTGATTCACCTGAATTTTCAACCCAGCCTTGAATCTTGTTGAGTTTTGAACAAACGGGATAGCCGTCGGGCTATGCGCTCATCGATTGTTTTTTGATGGCGCGAAAACGGCGCTTCCCGCCTTTTGATATCCGCGTTTATTTAGATCAGATGTATTCTCCCCCGGCGGCTCATTTCATTTCATCTGCACCGACGATCACCGTCGCCATCGCGGCCGGGTCGATGCGACGCCGGAACGCGCGGTTGATGTCACCGACGGTAACCTGTTCGACCCGCTGCGGGAAGTCATCCAGATAGGTCAGCGGCAGATTGTAAAAACCGATCAGGCTCAGGTAGTCGAGGATCTTGCCGTTGCTGTCGATACGCAAAGGGAAACCGTAGATGATGTTTTGTTTGGCGGCCCGCAATTCTTCTGTCGTCACGCCTTTCGCGATAAATCCCTGCAAGGTTTCGCGCACCACGTGCAGCGCTTCCCCGACCTGCTCATTCTTGGTTTGCAGGCCGATCTGGAACGCCCCCGGCTGCTGGAGCGGCATGAAGTAGCTGTACACGCTGTAGGCCATGCCGCGCTTCTCGCGCACCTCGTTCATCAGGCGCGACACGAAACCGCCCCCGCCCAGAATGTAGTTGCCGACGTAGAGCGGAAAGTAGTCCGCATCGCTGCGCGCGATGCCCGGCACGCCGATGAGGATGTGGCTCTGGCTCGCCGGATGCGGGATGCGCACCTCCTGCGCGCCGATTTTCATCGTCACCGGCGGCAACGCGCTCGCCGCACCGCCCTGCGGCAGATACGCGGTCAGGCGCCGGGCGATCGTCTCTGCCTGCTGCCGCGACACATCGCCCATCAGCGCCACCACGGCCACGCTTTCGGCAAAATGCGCGCGATAGAAATCGAGCAGGTCGTTGCGCTGCACCTTTTCCACATCGCTCACGGCGGTTTGCCAGCCATAGGGATGGGCCCCGAACACCGCGCGCCCGAACGCGCGTTCTGCCAGAAACTCCGGCTTGGTTTCCGCCTCGCGCAAGCTGGCGACCAGGCGATTCTTTTCGCGCTCCAGCACCGCCTGCGGAAACGCCGGGTGCTGCAACACATCCGCCAGGATGGCCAGCGCGGCCTCGCGTTCTGCTGCGCTGCTCAAGGTGCGCAGCGACAAACCGGAACGGTCGCTGTCGAAGTTGCCGGCCAGACGCGCGCCCACATCGGCCAGACGGCGCGCGATGTCATCCTCGCTCAACTCCTGTGTGCCCAGATCGAGCAAACCGTGGGTCAGCCCGGCGACGCCGATCTTGTCCGCCGCATCGTACGCGCTGCCGGCGGGAAAATTCACCGCCACATCCAGCATCGGCAGATTATGGTCCTCGACAAAATACACCCGCGCCCCGCCGGGAGTCTGCCAGTGCTGGATTTGCGGCGTGGCAAACACGCTGCCGACGAATGCGCAGAGAAGAAAAAAGAAAATAGAGTTAGTGCGCATGCTGCATCCCCTTGTGTTGCTTTGGCTCGCCGCTCAATGGCTGAGGATCGAGCACCGCCACCGTCAATTGATCGTCCTGCACAATCATGCGCGCCGCCTCCCGCACCTGCTCCGCCGTCACCGCCTGCAGCTTTTGCAGCATCAGCGGCAAGTCGCGGTGCGACAGGCCGATGCTTTCCATCTGCCCGATCTGCATCGCCTGATAGAACACGGAATCCAGTTTATAGACTTCGGCGGCCGTAACCTGGGCGCGCACCCGCCGCAATTCTTCCTCCGTCACCCCGTCGCGAACGATGAGTTGCAGCTGCTCGCGCAGGGCCGCTTCCAGCTCGTTCACCGTCTTGCCGGGAGCGGGCGTCGCTTCCAGCGAGAACAAGGTCGGTCCGCGCGAGGTGTTGCCGTAGCCCGCACCGATGGCCGTCGCAATCTGTTGTTCGCGCACGAGCGACCGGTTCAGCCGGGCCGAATCATTGCCGTCCAGCACGCCGGCCAGCACCGACAAGGCGTAGGGCTGCCAGTCGTTTTTCACGTCGCGCAGGGTTGGCGCGTGATACGCCATGACCAGATGCGGCAACTCCGCCGGCGCCTTGACCACCATGCGCTTGATGCCGCGCTGCGCCGGTTCCAGATAGGGTTTGCGCGCGGGCAGTTTGCCAGCCGGGATGGCCCCGTAATAACGTTGCGCCAGGGCAAAGACGGTTTTGGCATCGACATCGCCGGCAATCACCAGGGTGGCATTGTTCGGCACGTACCAAGTGTGGTACCAGGCGCGCGCATCGTCCGCCGTCATGTTTTCCAGATCGTTCATCCAGCCGACGATGGGGGTGCGGTAGGGATGCTCCTGGTAGGCGGTCGCCATCAGGCGTTCGTCGAGCAGGGCATGCGCATCATCATCCGTGCGCCAGCGGCGCTCTTCCATCACCACCCGGATCTCTTTGCCGAATTCCGCGTTGCTCAACACCAGGTTGTGCATGCGGTCGGCTTCCAGTTGCATCGCCAGCGCCAGTTTTGATTTGTGCAACTGCTGGAAATAGGCGGTGTAGTCGTAACTGGTAAAGGCGTTCTCGCGGCCGCCAGCAGCCGCGATGCGGCGCGAGAATTCGCCGGCCGGTACCGACTTCGTCCCCTTGAACATCATGTGTTCCAGCACGTGCGCCACCCCGGTGACGCCGGTGCGCTCGTCCATGCTGCCGGCGTGATACCAGATCTGCTGCACCACCGTGGGCGCGCGGTGGTCTTCCTTGACCACCACCTTCAACCCGTTCTGCAACGTGGTCTCGAACACTTCCGCCTGCGCCGTCGCGGCCAGCAGAAAACCCAGACATAAAGCATAAAGTCTCATCAATCTCATCCCGAACCGTTAAAATGCCCGCGCATTATGCGACATTTCTTCCACTGCCGAATACGCCTGCATGTTTAGTTTCCTGAAAAAAAATCCGCCCACACCCGAATCGAAAAGCTGGCTGACGCGCCTGGCCGATGGTCTGGCGCGCACCGGTGGACAGCTGTCCGCCCTGCTGGTTCCGGGCGGCAGGATCGACGATGAACTTTATGAAGAACTGGAGACCGTTCTCATTACCGCCGATGTGGGCATGGACGCGACCCGCCGCCTGCTGGCCGACGTGCGCCATCAAGTCAGGGAACAGAAATTGAGCGAGGCCGGACAACTGCGGCAAGCGCTGGCGCAGGCGCTGCTCAAGCTGCTCGCGCCGCTGGCAGCGCCGCTGGATGTCGGCACCCACCGGCCTTTTGTCATCATGCTGTGCGGTGTCAACGGCGCGGGCAAGACCACGTCTATCGGCAAACTGGCGCGGCATTTCCAGCGCCAGGGGAAATCGGTGCTGCTCGCGGCGGGTGACACGTTCCGTGCCGCCGCACGGGAACAATTGCAGGAATGGGGCAAGCGCAACGAGGTGACCGTCATCGCGCAGCAAAGCGGCGATGCCTCGGCCGTCATCTTCGATGCCGTGCAGGCGGCACAGGCGCGCCGCATCGACGTGGTGCTGGCCGACACCGCCGGCCGTCTCGCCACCCAGGCGCACCTGATGGAAGAGATCAAAAAGGTGAAGCGCGTCATCGCCAAAGTAATGCCCGACGCGCCGCATGAAGTGCTGCTGGTGCTCGATGCCAACACCGGGCAGAACGCGCTGTCGCAAGTCAAGGCCTTCGACGCAGCGCTGGGCGTGACCGGTCTGGTGCTGACCAAACTAGATGGCACGGCCAAGGGCGGCGTCATCGCCGCCATCGCCCAGGCGCATCCCATCCCCGTGCGCTTCATCGGCGTGGGCGAGGGACTGGACGACTTGCAACCCTTTGTCGCCGAGGATTTCGTCGCGGCGCTGCTGGGACAGGCCGCATGAAAAATCTTTTGTGCCTCAGCGATCACACGGGACACCAAGAGGACGGTTGCCGTCCTGTCTTGCCGAAATCGAAGGGACTGTTTTTCGCCGTGCGCGCAGCGGCCAAGCAGATTTTCAAATGATCCGGCTCAATCAAGTCTATAAACGCTACCCCGGCGGTCGCGAGGCCCTGAAAGCGGTCAGCTTCGACATTGCCGAAGGCGAGATGGTTTATCTTACCGGGCATTCCGGCGCGGGCAAGAGCACCCTGCTCAAGCTCATCGCCGCCATCGAACGCCCGACCGGCGGCAGCGTGCTGGTCAAGGGGCAGAACATCCGCGCGATCAAGCGCGAGGCGATCCCGCCCTTGCGGCGCAATCTCGGCCTCGTTTTTCAGGATCACAAGCTGCTGTTCGACCGCAACGCCTTCGACAACGTGCTGCTGCCCCTGCAGATCTGCGGCTTCGATCATCGCGAAAGCGCCAAACGGGTGCGCGCCGCGCTGGACAAGGTGGGGCTGCTCGATCGCGAAAAAGCCAATCCCATCGCGCTCTCCGGCGGCGAGCAGCAGCGCCTGTGTATCGCCCGTGCCATCGTCAACCGGCCCCAGATCCTGCTGGCGGACGAACCGACCGGCAATCTCGATGCCGAGTATGCGCACGAGATCATGACGATCTTCCAGTCTTTCCACCAGGTCGGCGCAACGCTCGTGATCTCCACCCACGACGAGGGAATGCTGGAAAAATTTCCGGCGCGCACGCTGCATCTGAAACAGGGTGAACTGCAATGAACGGGTTGCGCGCGCATCTGCGTGTGTTGCGGGAGAGCCTGCAACGCCTGCTGGCGACGCCGGGCGCCTCCCTGCTCGGCATCCTCGTCACCGGCATCGCCTTGAGTCTGCCGGTCGGCGGCTACCTCTTGCTGCAAAGCATGCAGGCGCTGGATGCCCGGCTCGGCACGACACCGCAGATCAGCCTGTTTCTGGCACAGGGAACGGACGCTGCGGAAATTGAAAAACTCGGCGCCCGGTTGCGCCGACACGACGCAATCGCTTCAGTCGAGTTCGTGCCACGCGAAATGGCGCTGAAAGAATTGCAGCAGAGCACGGAATTGGCGGACATCACCGAGGGGCTGGCGCAAAATCCCCTGCCGGATGCCTACATCATCCATCCCAAAAGCAGAGACCCCGCCCTGCTCGAAGCACTGCGCAACGAATTGCAAGGCAGCGCGGGCGTGGCGCACGCCCAACTGGATTCCGCCTGGCTGCGCAAACTGGAAGCAATTCTGGATGCCGGCCGCCTGGCAGTCGGGTTGCTGGCGGGGCTGTTGAGCTTCGCCCTGGTTGCCATCACCTTCAATACCATCCGCCTGCAGATCCTGACCCGGCGGCAGGAAATCGAGGTGGCAAAACTGATCGGCGCCACCGACGCCTTCATCCGCCGCCCCTTCCTCTACTTCGGCATGTTGCAGGGTCTGTTCGGCGGCGTTGCCGCCTGGCTGCTGGTTTCGCTCATGTTGCATGCGCTGAACTTCCCGCTCGGCGAGTTGGCCAGACTGTACGCCAGCAACTTTTCCCTGCAACCGCTGACGCCGCAGGACAGCTGCGCCCTGCTGGCATTCTCCGCCTTCCTCGGCTGGCTCGGCGCGTGGTTCTCGGTATCGCAGCACCTGTGGCAGATCGAGCCGCGCTGAACGGGAAAATCTTCTTACAAATTCCGCTCCTTCTTGATCAGGTCGTAGGCGAGCTGAATTTCTTTCGCCTGCTCGGTCGCCACCTTGACCATATCGTCCGGCATGCCCTGCCCCATGAGTTTATCCGGGTGATATTGGCTCATCAGCTTGCGGTAGGCACGTTTCACCTCCGCGTCGCTACTTTCCTTGCTCACGCCCAGCGCCTTGTAGGCATCCTCCAGCGCCGCCGCGCTGCTCGCCTGTTCGCCGGAAAAACGGGACTGGTTCAACACCATGTCCAGCAGGTGTTTGAAGGCTTCCGGGCCATAGCCTAGCCGCCCCGCGATCGCGGTGAGCAATTTCTCTTCTGCCGGATGGTAGTGGCCGTCCGCCATCGCCATCACGATCAGATAGACCAGCAGCATCTCCTTGAGATTGCGCGTGTGGCCGCAAAACGTCATGAACTTGCGCAAGGCCGGTTCGAGATCGAATTCCGCGACGGCACCTTGCTTGAACCAGCCGATGGCCTGCTGGCGATGCTCCGGCGTCATGCCCAATTTCTGCATGAACTGCTCGACATGCGCGATCTCGGCCTCGGACACGCGCCCGTCCGCCTTCGCCAGCTTGCCCATCGCAATGAAGGCCGTTTCCAGAAACACGGCCTGGCGGAGCGCATTCTGCAGCGGGTTCAGCGCCCCCTGTCCCAAAGCGCGGATCCGGTCGATGATCGAACCGAGGAACAGTCCGAGCAACACCCCCCACCAACCCCAGAAGTAGTAGCCTGCAACGATGCCGATGAATTTGAACAAAACGCCTCCGAGAAAAAGTGGGCAGAAACCTGCTGCAATCGAGGCGTTCATTATACCTTTGCAAGTGTTAGGCATTGCGTGACGCCCTCGTTATAATGCCCCGGCCACCGGCCAAGCCGGTGGATTCCTGCGCGGTCATCAGATCGTTGCGCAACAGATTGACCCCACCCGTATTGATTGCGGAGATTGAGCAGATGAGCCACAACAGCGCGGCACCGGATTACGTCAAGCACAACAAAATCAAGGCATGGGTCGCCGAGGTCGCCGCCCTGACCGAGCCGGAACGGGTGGTGTGGTGCGACGGCTCGCAGGAAGAATATGACCGGCTGTGCGCCGAGATGGTGACTGCCGGAACATTCATCAAACTCAACCCGGCCAAGCGCCCCAATTCCTTCCTGGCGTGTTCCGATCCTTCCGATGTGGCGCGCGTGGAAGACCGCACGTTCATTTGTTCCGCCCGCCATGAAGATGCCGGACCGACCAACAACTGGGAAGAACCAGCCAAGATGCGCGCCACGCTGCATGGCCTGTTCAAGGGCGCGATGCGCGGCCGCACCCTGTATGTAATCCCGTTCAGCATGGGGCCGCTGGGTTCCTCCATCGCCCATATCGGGGTGGAAATTACCGACTCGCCCTACGTCGTGGTCAACATGCGCATCATGACGCGCATGGGCCGCGCGGTGCTGGACGTGCTGGGGAGCACGGGTGAATTCGTGCCGTGTCTGCACAGCGTGGGCGCGCCGCTGCAACCGGGGCAGCCCGACCGCAAATGGCCGTGCAACCCGACCACCAAATACATCGTGCATTTCCCCGAGACGCGCGAGATATGGTCATACGGTTCGGGCTATGGCGGCAATGCCCTGCTCGGCAAGAAATGCTTCGCCCTGCGCATCGCGTCCAGCATGGCGCGCGATGAAGGCTGGCTGGCCGAGCACATGCTGATCCTCGGCATCGAGTCGCCGGCGGGCGAAAAGAATTATGTCGCGGCGGCCTTCCCGTCCGCCTGCGGCAAAACCAATCTGGCGATGCTGATTCCGCCGCAAAGTCTGTCCGGCTGAAAAGTGACCACGGTAGGCGACGACATCGCCTGGATCAAGCCCGGCAAGGACGGGCGCATGTACGCAATCAATCCCGAGTCCGGCTTCTTCGGCGTCGCGCCCGGCACCTCGCAAAAAACCAACTTCAACGCGATGGCCACGCTGCAGGAAAACATCATCTTTACCAACGTGGCGCTGACCGATGACGGCGACGTGTGGTGGGAAGGCATGAGCAAGGAGCCGCCGCCGCACCTGATCGATTGGCAGGGCAAGGACTGGACGCCTGAAGACGGCAAGAAAGGGCGCAAGGCCGCGCATCCGAATTCGCGCTTCACCGCACCCGCCAACCAGTGCCCGTCCATCGACAGCGAATGGGAAAATCCGCAGGGCGTGCCGCTGTCGGCGTTCATCTTCGGCAGTCGCCGCGCCACCACCATGCCGCTGGTGTTCGAGGCGCTGAACTGGAACTACGGCGTGTATATCGCTTCCACCCTGGGCTCGGAAACGACCGCTGCCGCCGTCGGCGAACAGGGCGTGGTGCGCCGCGATCCGTTCGCCATGCTGCCGTTCTGCGGCTACCACATCGGCGACTATTTCAATCACTGGTTGAAAATGGGCCAGGTGGTAGAACATGCGCCGCGGATTTTCTGCGTCAACTGGTTCCGCGTGAACGAACAGGGCGAATTCCTGTGGCCGGGGTTCAGCGACAACATGCGCGTCCTGAAGTGGATCGTCGATCGCGTCAATGGCCGCATCCCGGCGCACAAAACCGCGCTTGGCTGGATGCCGCGCTTCCAGGACATCGACTGGTCTGGAACGCAGATCAGTCAGAGCGAGTTCGATCAGCTCAACCATCTGGACGCGCGGTCATGGAAAACCGAAATGGCGCTGCACAAGGAATGGTTCGAGAAGATCGGCGCAAAATTGCCGCAGCAGTTGTCGCACAAACACGAACTGGTCAAACTGGCGCTGATCGACTGACGGTCATGCTGGCGCCGCCAATGCTCCTGCAACCCGGCATCCCGCTGTGCCGGCGCCTGACCCGCAAGGCCGGGAATCGTTGCAGCAAACACGCATGGAAATGAGGAAGATCAACGCCGGCAAGTTGCGCGCCATCGGCTACGATAGGCACGCGCGCATTTTGCAAGTTCAGCTCGACAACGGCGACACCTTGCAATATCTTGGTGTCGGCGAGGATCTGTGGCGCAAACTGGCCGGTTCCGCTGCGGCGTGGAGCTTCTATCGCGACAACATCGAAGAGGAATTCACGCTGCGGAAAGTATCGGCGCATGCGCCTGCCGCCGGAAATCCGCTGGACGCGCTATTTGGCCCGAAATAACAGCGGCCTCGCGTCACTGCCCGTTCTGTTCAATGCGCAAAGGAGATGGGATGGACGCCTCCCTCCCCACGGGGAGCGAGGTAAGTAAGTAAGAATGAGGTAGCCCCTCGCGGACCTGACGGCATCTAGGTGCCAAGGTGGAGATAATG